>RKRR01000028.1 GCA_007571305.1 Candidatus Poribacteria bacterium
CTCTTGATAAAGGAATTTAGGGGGTTATATCCCTAAAAATCGCCTCTTTTTGAGTGAATGTCCTGCTTTTTTGCTCGATTTGCGTCCGCTTTGGACCTCCAATATTTTTTATCAAACTGGCGTTAATTACTGTCATTTGGGATACCTCCAATCAATATATCCTCACAAAACGAGCACTTCCAACATATTCGTCTTGCTGTGGCGAAACCCCAGCTCTCTTTTGAAAAATGAAAAAAATAACTTGACAATTCCCCCTTTGGAGTGTATAATTAATACTATCTTTTAACAAAAGCATAAGTATTCTTTCATGAACGGCCGTTGTTTTGCCACGGCACTCCATACGGGCTTATAGCTCAGACGGTTAGAGCGCGCGCCTGATAAGCGCGAGGTCCCTGGTTCGATTCCAGGTAAGCCCACTTTTTCTTACACCCCTGACTGACGACTGACCAATCTCCCGCGTATCCCTTCATAGACTCGCAGACGACTTCCGCCTTTTGACAATCCACCAGATTGCCTCTTACCCCTAAAAACGCTTTCCCAACAGTTATAGCTAAGTGTGGAGAGAAATTTAGTGAAGACATATCAGTAGATTCGGTTATAATGTACCAATGCTACCGACCGAATACCTTTGTATCGGCGTTGTATGGCTTGATGCTGCGTCAGTTAAAATGCTTTGCATTCACATGAAAACAATTTATTGGGAAAGACCTCATGTTGGTAACACTTATCCGGAGAGAACTCCTCGACAATCTCATGACATTCCGATTTGCAGCAGCTGTTTTCATCACACTTTTGCTTGTGGTCGTCAACACCGTTGTGCTCCTCAAGGACTACGAACAGCGCCTAACCGCTTACAATACGGCTACCCAGGAGAGTCACCAGAAATTACGTAAGGAAAAAGTCTATTCCCGTTACGCGATGTACTTAACTGTCCATCGCCCCCCGAACCCGTTGAGTATCTTCAATTTGGGGTTAGATAAGCAGGTGGGTAACAAAATTGCTGTATACCACGCGTTCGTGCCAACAGTTTGGGATGCCATGAAGCACGGGGCGAATAATCCATTTCTCAACCTCTTCACTTCAATTGATATTGCGCTTGTTTTTCAGGGGGTACTGAGTCTGCTCGCCTTAGTTTTCGCTTATGATGCTCTTGCGGGTGAACGTGAACGAGGGACGTTACGCCTCGTGCTGACGCACCCAATCCAGCGCGGATACATCCTATTTGCTAAGTACATCAGCGCGATGCTCTGCCTACTTGTCCCGTTACTGATAAGCCTTCTCCTATCTATCATTTTGCTGACGACATCCACTTCCATTTCTTGGAACGTAGATGATTTTCTTCGCATCGGCGGGATTATCCTGACATCACTTCTCTATATATCGCTGTTCTACCTCATCGGCTTATGCATCTCCGCTATGACGCGTCGAACCAGCACCGCGCTCATGCTTTCCATGTTCGCCTGGGGATTCTTAGTGCTCGTATATCCAAACCTGATTCTGACTGCGGTTGATATTGTCCCGCAACCCGAGACGCAAACCTCCGCTTATAATCAAATCAAACAGATGTGGGAAGAATTAGACAGAGAAAATAAGAAATTTCTCCGCAATGATACCGTCCTCGGTCCCCTCTCGCGTGACGGTGAAGCTTGGGGATTTCGCTTGAAAGGTAGTGAATATTCCTTCTTGAGGGATGAAGACGAACCGTCAACCCTGCTCTATCTCTACCAAAGCGGATTCTACGCTGGAAAAATTAAGGCAGAATCTGAACCACACGTACCACACGTCCAAAATTATTACGGCTTCCACAATAGGGAGGTTGTCAGGACCGTCCAACGAACGTGGCTTGTCCGTAAACCGGCGTTAGAGGCTATCTACATCCAACCTGCGAAGTTTGGTGGAATGTTGTTAAAGTTTTCACCTGTCGGGTTGTATGATGCAGCAACAGAAGCTTGGGCAGGCACCGACTTAGAGGGTATTCAAGACTTTTTCAGCACGGTTCGACGTTACCGGCGCGCAGTTATTGATTATTTCTATGATAAAAAAATATTTGAATCGCGACAATGGTTCGCTGCTGACCAAGGCACAGCTGACTGGGACGCGCTCCCTCGGTTTTCCTTTCAGAGAAGTGGGGTAGACATAAATGCGAAGAGAGCGTTACCAGATTTATGCCTACTGTTAACGATTAACCTCATCCTATTCACAATCATATTTCTTATTTTTATCAAGAGTGAAGTGTAAAAAGGTTATCGGTGCGCGCATACAGGTCAGTAGGTTGAATTAACAGATACAACAGTTCGTGGAAAGAAAATGTTAGCCACTTTATTGAAACCTATCAAAACAGGAACATAATCTGATAACCGATGTGGTATATTACAAAACGTGAAATCTACGATAATCTCAATAGCCTCCGATTCGCCCTAACAACAGTGTTGTTGATAGCACTGATGGCAACCAATGCCGTTAAGCATCTCCGAGAGTATCCAAAACGGGTACAGAAGTATCAGGACGCTGCCACCGAATCTTTGAATCGATTAACTGATCGCGCCGACGACAGCCTCTATAAGCTGGCACAATACGGACCGGGAGACTTCTACAAAAAGCCGTCTCCTCTTCATTTTTGCGCAAATGGAGGTGAACTCCTTTTACCAGATACGGTCGAAGTGCGCGAACCACCCGTGTTCGCCACCGATTCAGACGATAACGTGCTACTCAAAGGGATCTGGAGTCTGTCCTACCCGGATGCTAATCTCCAGAATAAGGACGTTGGACCGAATGTTTCACAAGTGGATTGGGCATTCATCATCGGTTATGTCTTGAGTTTGATAGCCATCTTGTTCACCTTTGATGCCTTCTCTGGTGAACGCGAGCGCGGCACACTCCGATTGATGTTAGCAAATTCAGTGCCGCGGCATACTGTCCTTATCGGAAAATTTTTAGGTGCCTTGCTCAGTCTTAGCATTCCGTTCGCACTCGCTGTGTTGGTGAACCTTTTATTGATTTCTACTGCAAATACTGTTCACCTGACTACAGAAGCGTGGGGACGCTTGGGGATCATTTTCTTGCTCGCGCTTCTGTACACAAGTCTGTTTCTGGCGTTAGGGCTGTTAATCTCCACGCGTGTGCAACGGAGCGCGGTGAGTCTGATGATGCTTCTTTTGATGTGGGTAACCTTCGTCGTTTTTATGCCCAGCACCTTCGCTTCGATTGCAAGTAGTTTCTCACCAGTCGTGTCCTTTGATGAATTTTGGAAGCAGCGTAACCCAGTTCGCGAGGACTTGTGGGATAAATACGAAGAGTGGCTCTGGTCCGAGAAATTGGACGACAGCACGTTGCGGGCGAAAAGCAAGTTTTACACCGAAAATGCTGAAAGAGACGAACGTAGGCATGAGGAACGATTAAAGTACTGGACTTCTCAGGTGCACCGAGCTCGCGCTATCACCAGCATCTCACCCGCCACACTTCTGCAGCACCTTATTGAAGCGTTTGCTGGAACCGGATTTGAGCGGCATTTGCAATTTGCAGGGAACGTACAACGTTATGCCCGACAATTCCGTGGATTCGTTGTTGACACCGATAGAGGGGACCCCGAAAGTCTCCATATTATCGGTGTTCGTGAGGGTATGTCGCAAAAGTCTGTCAGTTCTAAAGCAGTTCCGAGGTTTGAAGATACGCTAAGTCTCAGTAAAGATTTCAATACAGTTGCGATGGAGTTGCTGTTATTAGCATTGTTCGTTGTAGTGCTGTTAGCGGCGGCATATCTCGCCTTTGTGCGCGTTGAGATTTGAGTCTACAAGGACGCTTCCTTTTCTTCACTTTCTGCTGGTGCAACAGAGAAACGATCAAGAAAAGCATTGGCACTCCCTTCTCACAGAGCCGATTATTCTATGGCAGGGGCTCACCTTCGTTAGCAGTCCGTTCCGCGTAAAGTTCCTGCAGCCGAGTTGTGATGGGTCTGATGCCTTCGTCCCCGATCTTCCTACCGTCAACTTCTAAGACCGGACTCAGTTCCCCAACGGTGCCCGTCGTAAAGACTTCGTCCGCGGTGTACACTTCGGTCAACGAGACATTTCGTTCCGTCAGCGGGATACATGCCTCGCGAGCGATCCGAATGACCGTGCTTCGCGTAATCCCTGGTAGGCAGCTATCAGCGTGTGGGGTGAGGACCTCCCCACGTTTGATGAGAAAGATGTTTGTTGCGTTCGTCTCTGAAACGTATCCGAAGATGTCGAGCATGATCGCATCGTCCACGCCGGCGACATTTGCCTCAATCTTCGCAAGGATGTTGTTAATCAGGTTGTTGTGGTGAATCTTGGAGTCAACACACTGCGGCGGATTCCGCCGAATCGCTGAGGTGATTAAACGGATACCGCTCTTAGCATAGATAGGTGGTTTCCACTCTGCGAGCACAATTAAAGTGGTCCCATACTGATTGACGCGTGCATCCATGCTGGAGGTAACCTTTTTCCCACGGCTCAGCGTTAAGCGGATATGAACACCGTCCCGCATGCCGTTGGCGTGGAGCGTCTCAAAGATCGCGTTTTTGATTTCCTCACGTGTCGGAATACCTGCGAACGCCATAGCGTGAGCCGAGTCTATGAGTCGATCCAGATGTGGGTCCAGGGCAAAAATTTTCCCATTATAGACACGCAAACCTTCCCATACGCCGTCTCCGCCTTGAACAAGGCTGTCGAACACGGATATCTTCGCCTCTTCACGGGGTAACAATTCACCGTTAACGTGGATTAATATGTCTTCATTTTTTGAATTAGGTAATTTAGGTTGCATATCTCCTCCATTTTAATAGTTATCAGTTTGCCTTGCAGTGAGAAACTGACGACCGATAACCAATACTACCATGTATCTCGGACGCTCACACCTTCATCTGCCAGATAGGTCTTGATGTTCTCAATTGTAAATTCGCCGTAATGTGTGATAGAAGCGACAATCGCGGCATCGGCGTTGCTTTCGACAAAAACGTCCCGTAGATGCTGTGGATTCCCTGCACCCCCAGAGGCGATGACTGGCACCGGGACCAGATCCGCAATAGCACCCGTCAATTCGAGCTCGTATCCAGCTTTTGTGCCATCTGCATCGATGCTATTGACGACGATTTCACCTGCCCCTAAGTCTATCCCACGTGCCGACCATTCCAAAGCATCCCAGCCGACCGGTTTTCTCCCACCGTCTATGTAAATTTCATAGCCGCTTGGGATCTGTTCACTTTTTTGGACCCGCTTCACCTGCATACTCAATACCACGCATTGACTACCGAACGCCCGTGCACCTTCCGCGATGAGTTCAGGATTCCGCACAGCACCGGAGTCTATACTCACCTTCTCCGCACCTGCAAGTAGGACGCGGCGCATATCCTCAAGTGTCCGCAACCCACCGCCGACAGAAAACGGGATAAAAATTTCGGCGGCAACAGCGGAAACAACGTCAATCATAATATCGCGTCTTTCGTTGCTTGCCGTGATGTCGTAAAAGACAAGTTCATCGGCACCGCCTTCGTAGTAAAACCGAGCCATCTCGACTGGGTCGCCGACATCTACATTGCCTTGGAAAGCGATACCTTTAGTGACCTTTCCCGCGCGCACATCTAAACAGGGAATTATCCGTTTCGTTAACAAAGTGTCCTCCTGTGAGAAACCGATTAATTTCCGAATCGTTGTTTGAATATATTCAGAATATCGTCAAATTCTGAAACCTTCAAAAGCTTATACATTGCCGCAAGTATCAATAGGCTCAATCCAATAGGGACAAACACCCCAATAATGCGCGGCATGATGCCTACCGTACCGAGCCAATCCTCCTCAATAATGCCGTTTGCCAGCCAGCAAATGACCCCCATCACCACTGAGGCAGTTAAGATTTTGAGCGTCAGTGGGACGAGTGATCGAAGTCCCAACCGTCCAACCTTACGGCGAAGCAGTAGCAGTAAGACGACACAGTTCAACGTTACGGTCAAGACAGTTGAAAATACCACAGCACGCGGGTCGAAATAAAGACTGCGATAGATAAACAGGTAATTGAGACAGATATTGAGCACGACAGCACAGATACTCACGATAACGGGTGCGCGAATATCTCTATAGGCGTAAAAACCATCTGTAACAATTTTTAGCGTCGAGAACCCGCACAAGCCGAACGCGTAGACGAACAGAAGCCCTGCTGTTCCGATTGTGTCTTCTTCGACAGTTACACCCCATTCGTAAAGCAAACGGCAGATCGGTTCTGAGAGGACCATGAGTCCCATTCCCGCGGGAATTGTCAGGGCAAGCATTAAACGGAGTGCGTAAGAAAGTGCGTTGCGAAAATTCTCTGTCTCTCCTGCTGCCACGAGTCTGGCAAGCTGTGGCAGTGCCACTGTTGAAATTGCAACGCCGAATATTCCAATCGGAAGATGCATCACACGATAGGCTCTACTTATCCATGTCAACCACCCGGAATCTGAGGTAATAAAAAATGTGTTCGTAAGTAGATTTACCTGCACCGCCGCTACCCCTAACACAGCGGGGCCTATGAGATGAGCAACCTGAAGGACTCTCGGATCTCGCAGACTCAGCAGTGGACGGTACCGAAACCCGACGCGATACATAGAGGGCACCTGAATTAAGAATTGGGCAAGGCCCCCGACAATTACACCTATAGCCATACCCGTTATCGGATGAATGCCTACCAATGGACATAGATAGTAGCCGCCTATCCCGATCGCAAGAGAACTCACATTAAAGAAAGCAGATGCACACGCAGGGATACCAAATTTGCCCTTGCTGTTCAGTAATCCCATGGCAGTTGCCGCAAATGACACAAAGAGTAGGTACGGGAACATCAATTGTGTGAGATAAACTGCCAGTTCAATCTTATTGTCAAATCCGAAATGTTTGATGGTGTCTAAATTTCTATCAAAGTTGTCTCGTGCCAGCACATCGACAATCATCGGGGCGAAGACGATACCGAGTGCTATGATACCCATTAAAACGAGGAATGTTAGATTAAAGATGCGGTTCGTAAGATTCCAGGCCGCTTCTTCGCCGTCTTCAGCCTCTGTTGCGAGGAATGTCGTAATAAATGCCTTGCTCAAGATGCCTTCACCGAACATATCGCGTAGAAAGTTCGGTATACGGAAGGCAAGGTAAAAAGGGTCCGCGCTGGTCTTTGAAGGGAAGTAGTAACCTATCGCGGTTTCGCGGGCGAGCCCCAATATCCGAGATACCATCACAGCAATGCTGACAATTCCCGCTGCACGGGCGACGTTCCGATTCTGTTGCTCTGTGGGGTTCGTTTCGTTTTCCATTTATATGGGTTATCAGAAGGAAGCGTCTTTAAACGAAAACCTCTTAACCGAAGACTGAAAGCCACTTCTCCTTGACATCCCTTCCATTTCAGTGTAAATTTTGCAGTACCAGCATAAATTTAATACACATTCTCGCTATGGACATAAGGAGACGAAAAGATGCAGGAGAAGCGATATTTTACGCTTGAAGAAGCAAATCAATGCATCCCCAAATTAGTTGATGAAATTTCACTGTTAAGAGCAATAAGAGCGCAACTTGCAGGGCTCCACGCAGAAATTACACCACTCTTAGAGGTGGTCTCCTCCAACGGCGGCAGTAAGCATACAGCCGCCCTGCTCGACGCAACGAAACGGTTTCAGGAAATTCTGGATCGGATTGAGGCGCGCGGGTGTCATCTGAAAGGACTCGACCCAGGATTGGTGGATTTCCCACACCTCCGCAACGGCAAAGAAGTTTATCTCTGTTGGCGGATGGGTGAAAAGAAGATCCGCTACTGGCATGGAATTGAGGACGGCTTTGAAGGACGACAGCCGCTATAGTCCGCGCATTCGTGCCTTGAGTCTCTTCTTAACACCTACAGGATTTACGCTTGCTGCTCCTTTGTAGTATAACCTGTTAGGTTGTGCCACAGGAACATCTGTGTTTTTTTGGGTTTCTCCCCGTCGCAAAGCGTCAGATGGTCAAAATTGCGTAAGTCCTGACCTACATAGGCTCCTACCCGAAACAACGTGGAGGGATTTTTAGCCCAAGATCCCATAATTAAAAACGAAAGAAATGGTTCGTTGGACCGTGTCCGTGCCCGATGTCCAAAGCGTGCTGGATGGCACCGGTGATATACGCCTTTGCCGTGCGAATAGCGTCGATCAAATCTTTCCCATGTGCAAGTTGTGTCGCGATTGCTGCCGAGTAAGTGCAACCTGTACCGTGCGTGTTTTCTGTCTCAACCCGTTCCGCCTCGAAAAAAGTCCATTGCCCATTACAGTACAGCACATCGGTTGCCTTGCTTCCAATAAGATGTCCGCCTTTGACCAGGACTGCGTGAGAGCCGAGTTTCGAGATCACTTTTGCGGCACTTTTCGCATCGTCTGTGTTTCGGATATCCTGCTGTGCGAGGAGTTCTGCCTCGTAGACGTTGGGTGTAATCACTGTCGCAAGCGGAATCAACACTGTTTTGAGACTGCCAACCGCTTCCTCTTTTAACAGTGGGAATTTGCTTTTAGAGATCATCACTGGGTCTACAACAACGGATGGCGGTGTATGTTCCCTCAATTTTTCCGCAACCGCTTCAACAATCGCTGGCGAGGAAAGCATCCCCGTTTTGACGCTGGCGACCTCAAAATCTGTGAAAACGGCATCTAACTGAGCTTCAATCAACGGAATAGGCAAGTCAAAAGCGTCTGTAACCGCGACCGTGTTCTGCGCTGTAACGGAAGTAATCGCTGACATAGCGAACCCACCATTAGCCGAGATCGCTTTGATGTCCGCCTGTATGCCTGCCCCCCCACCTGAATCTGAACCTGCAATCGTTAAAATCTGTTTCATTCTTTTAATTTACCTTGCCGTTAAATGACATGGATTTATATGTTCCTCGCAGTTCTTATATCCGCGCTCCATTTCATTGTGTCCCCGGTTTTTGTGCTATGATACTGATTTTTTAATTTTATCTTGCAGTGAAACGGTGTCAGTTTGAATCTTGGTCTGCAGAAACCTAATCAGAAGCACTCGTTAGAAAATCAAGATAGTGTTTCGCTTGTATGCTCGCACCTTTCGGTAACATAACGCCTGACATCACAGCCACCCCGAAAGTTCCCGCAGTCAAGCATTCAGACACTCGGATCGGTGTAATGCCTCCCAATGCAAAAACTGGCAATTTCACGTCTTTGACCACCTCAGCAAGGCTCGCTGTGCCGACAGCCGGACCGTATCCGGGTTTGCTTGCTGTGGTGTAGATAGGACTGTAGGTCACAAAATCGGCACCTTCTGCTTCCCGTTTCTTTGCCGCATCAAGATGGTGCACCGAGCACCCAATATAGAAGTTATCGTCTGTTTTCGCCTTTATGGAATCTACGAGCTCCGCATTCGCTGGGAGATGAACCCCGGCGGCACCCACATCACGGGCGATACCTATATATGTATTGATAAAAAGATTTGCTTCGTAATTGTGGCACAACTCTGAAATCGGTTGTGCCAATTTAATCAACTCAGTATCACTTAAATCTTTCTCACGCAATTGGAAAGCAGTGATGCCTGCATCCAGCAGTTCCGAGATGACATCGACTAATGGAGTGGGTGTGCATCTGTGTCTATCGGTAATGGCGTACAGCTTAAAGTCGATCATTTATTTTTTCAGAACCCGTCGGAGGCGTGCTGCAAACGCGCCGTCAACCCCGTGTTCGTGTGGAAATGTCTGGACACAGCCTTGCGATGTTATTGCACTCGGTGGAACATCGGGCAAGAAACTTTGTGCGTTTTCTATCGTATACATCGGAAAATCTTCTAAAAATCGTTGGATGACTTCCTCGTTTTCCATCAGCTCTATGCTACACGTGCTGTAGACGAGAATCCCTCCGGGTTTAATGTATGGTGCTGCATTTTTCAGTAGGTTATATTGTATCTCGCTGAGGGCACGAACCTGTTCAGGGGTTTTATTCCATCTAATGTCAGGATGCCGTCGAAGTGTTCCGAACCCTGAACACGGCGCATCGATAAGCACAGCATCTGCTGTTTTAATAAACTCCAAGTCGGCTTTCGTCGCGTCCATTACACGGGTCTCAACGTTACCCGCATTGACGCGTCGGCAGTTCTTTTGCAACAAGGCAGTTCTTTTTTCTGAGGCATCCACAGCGATAATTTTTCCGGTATTCCTCATCAGGTGTGCTAAGTGCGTCGTCTTGCCACCCGGTGCGGCACAGAGATCCACTATAAATCCCGCGTCCGCCGGTGAAAGTAGATGTGCCACTAACATGGCACTCTCGTCTTGGACATAGAGGTCATTTCGGTTAAGGATATCCTTGAGTGTCAGTTCGTCAACAGTGTCAAAAGTGGTGATGATGCGATTTTCAAGTGTTATTCCATCGGGTGCAATTTTGGAAAAGGACGCGGGTAGGCCTTTCATTTCCAGAGACTGACAGACTTCTTCGCCCCGTGTCAGGAGGGTATTTACACGGAACGCGAGCGGTGCGGTTTGATTGCTTGCGCGGCAGAACGCCAATGTCCATTCAACACCGCGTGTTTGAATCCATCGTTTTACTAACCACGTCGGATAAGACAACGAGAGAGCGATGTGTTCGGTCGGATTTGCATCAAGCGATGGATAGGTTACTGTTGTGCCCTTGCGTTGCACGGAGCGAAGTACCGCATTGATAAACCCTGCGGTCTTCCGTCCACTTAAAGATTTGCGGGGGTGGGAAGCAGCGAGTTGGACGGTTTCAAAAATTGCTGCGTGTGCGGGTATCCCATCGAGGTGTAGCAGTTGAAACGCGCCAAGTCGTAGGATATTACGATGTCTCGCGTCTAACCGAAATTTGGGATTGATAAACTGATCGAGCACCCAGTCCAGTTGCTTCCGCCACCGGATAACGCCGTAGATGAGTCCGTTTGCCAATCGGCGTTCACGCCCATCAATTGCGTACCGTCCGAATGCCTTGTCAACAACGGATGCTATTGACGCGCTGCTGTGCGAGAGGGTCAATAAGCATTCTAAGGCGACTATGCGGGCGTTCATATCTCGCGATAACGCGAGGTCTCAGATCTACTGTCCCAGTGCCTCGCGAGTCTCCTTTGTTTTCACAGCAATTCGTCTATCAAAAAGCCAAAATTAAGCGGTTTCTACAGTGAGCGCGTGCAATTTTCGGGTAAGTCGGGACTTTTGACGGTTCGCTGTCCCTTTTTTGATAACACCTTTACAGGCAGCTCTATCTAAGAGACTTGTCAAGGATCTGCACAATTCCTGTGCTGTTTCGACATTCCCTTCCGCAATGGCTGTTTCTGTCTGTTTCATCACTGTCCGAAGCGTTGCTTTACGGTGTCGATTGCGTGTCCGCTTTGCTTTGTCCGCGCGTGCATGTTTCTTTGCAGATTGTCGATTCAAAACGAATACTCCTTTTGAAAACTTTTCTCCCGATGATCTCGGTGCCAATCGGGGTATTCACTGTCTTTCACAATATATGTACTTAATGATACCACAAAATATCGGGTTTGTCCATATTTTTTATCCTAATCCATCCGCTTGTCGCATTTCCTGGCTTTAGCGTTTTTTGAAAATATGTAGATTGGGTTTTGCTGAAATTTTGGTGTGTTTGGTCGTGTTTAAAATTTGAAGATTGCTGCGTGAAATGGATTAAATATTCATGTTTTGCTCAACCCAATCTAAGGTTTTGATAGCAAAATATTTCATACTGTAAATGCCCTCAGTCCCAGTGAAAACCTATCTGGTTTCTCTCCGTGAAAGCGGTAAAATGTTAAAGGAACCTAAGTTGCCAGTTCTATAGCGTAGGGTGTTGGTCTCCTGCGCCCGAAGATGCACAACCTAACAGGTTATGCTACAAAGACGACAACTTAGGGTAAAGTATATACCAAAGGAGAATGCTTGATGAAATTACCATCCCTTCTACTAATTTTTACCATTGGCTTCGGATTATGCACCGCCATGGCGGTCCCCCAAGATAATATTGACACACCCCCGTGGCAACCCACAGGACAATACACACATCCCGATATCCGAGAGAGCTCCGGCATCGTCGCGAGTCGGCAGTTTGAAGGGGTTTATTGGACCCTCAACGACTCTGGAAACCCCGCGGCACTTTACGCTACAAAACTCAATGGCGAATTCATCCAAAAGATTGCAGTGCACGGTTCCAGAAACTTTGATTGGGAGGCACTCGGTATTGACGACAAAAATCAACTCTGGATCGGTGAGATTGGAAATAACAGTAGATTACGGTTCGATCTGAAGCTCGTTGTCGTCGCAGAGCCAGATCCGTTCCATCAGACAGAGGCGGAGGTCATCGCAAGTTATCCGTATAGGTACCCCAATGAGAATGTGGATGCCGAAGGACTCTTTATTGTGGAAGGTGTCCCTTACATCGTCTCGAAAGAACGCGAGCGCGCCGTGCTTTACCGCTTTCCGGCTCTGGAACCTAATAAAAAACAGGTATTAGAAAGGGTTGGCGAGTTCACTGAAGCACAGTTCGTAACAGGTGCCGGAGTCTCCGAAGACGGAACCCGCCTTGCTGTCTGCACTTACGACGCACTCTGGGTATATCACGGCACAACGGGTAATTTAGCGCAGATGATTCAGAGCACGCCCTGGTCCTTGCCTCACTATTTTTACGGAGAAGCAGTCTGCTTTGATGGCGATGACCTCGTCTTGACAAATGAGGCGCGAGACATCTTCTATCTCCCACAATTTTGGTATGAGAAAGAGTGGATATTACCACCGAAGGACACCCACTCGGCTATTGACCTATTACCGAAGACAACAGCAGACGGCGTAACGGTTCAGACAAAAAGTTACCGAGCGGAAGGCATTGATATTGGTGGAAGCCATGTCACTTTCACGCCAGAGATTGCTGGCAAAGCGACCTCCTTGACTGTCCCAATTGAGGTGCCTTATAGAGATGTTTATGAGATTCGTGCCGTTTTAACGCGTGGACAGGGGTATGCGCGTGTCCAATTATCTGTAGACGATACAAAGATCGGTGTCCCTTACGACTGCTATTCTTCTCAATCGATAGCTGGGACGTTAGTTTCGTTTGGGACCGCTCCTTTAAATGCCGGTGAAAATCAGATTGTGTTCAGTATTGTTGGAAAAGCATCCGAAGCCACAGGTTATAAAATTGGTGTCGATTCCTATCAAGTGTTGAACGCCTCCCCGTTTGTGAAGCGTTACAAGGTTTTAGGTCCATTTCCCAAAGCGGATGTTGCTATGTTTGATGAATTGCTGCGATCTGGTGGTCGATTGGACTTGGAGAAAACTTACACAGGCGTTGATGACAAACCCGTTCACTGGCAGGAACGGACTACCAGAAAGGACGGTTACCTCGATTTACGCAAAGACCTTAGTCCTACCCCAAGGACTGTCGGATATACGTTGGTATACGTCCATGCCTCGAAAGCAACCGATTCTGTGATGTTGATTGGAAGCGATGACGAAATCGCTGTTTGGTTAAACGGAACTGAGATTCATCGGAAAAGCATTGACGCTGGCGCATGGGCAGATGCAGATGCGGTTCCCTGTCAACTGAAGGCCGGATGGAATACGGTTCTGTGCCAGAAAGTCGATCTCGGCTGGTCGTGGGGGCTCTATTTGCGATTCACGGACGCAGAACGAGTTCTCAAGTATGCCACCCAACCGACTAACCAATAATCCAAGGTTTCCCTTAGACCCGACAGGTACGGTTGGAAATCGCACCTGTCATCTTTGGGAAAGTTACTACTTCTATTTCCCCTTGAGTCTACTGAATCCCTGAAATCACCAGAAATTATTGTTAGAGTGATACCCTCCTATAGAAAATCAAATGAGTCCGCCTGTACCCATTTTCATTAATTTAACGTTAAGCAGTGTAGATACATATATCACTAACGAAGTTACAGCGCGTTATGTGAAACTGACCAGATTCTAAAAAGCACCAAGACTCACCGAAAAACTGCTCGTAACGAGGTGGAGAGCAGCCCAGGAGGCCATAAATAAAAAAGATGCAATTCAATTTTTTTCGATGGAGTAAGCAACGCCTGCTGCGAATCGTCCCAAAAATCGGTATCGTCGGAATGATGTTGGCAGCCGTATCCGTTTCTGCGGGTACTTCCAGTATAAGCCAGCGCGATATTTTTGTGGGTGCAAGTGCCCGCGCCGTCGGTATGGGCAGTGCGTTCACCGCAGGTCCCTCCGCGACCAACGGTTTTCTATGGAACCCATCTTCATTAGGATTTATGGATGGTGTGGAAGTTAATATGGGTGGGATGCCGTTTCCGGGGAACTTTTCAAGCCGCGATCAGACGTTTTCGGTCGCCGCGAATCCACGGACGTTCGGTGTGACGAACAGAAATTTGGGGAATGTCTCCTTCGCGACATGGCTTGATGGCTGGAAAAATAACGCGACGGAATCTACACAGATTGTCCTTTTAGGATACGGGCTTGCGCTCGGGCAACGTGCCTCGGCGGGTGCGAACCTGCGCTACTATCAGAACAACACACCTATCAGAACCAATTTTCTGTGGAGTGTGGATTTAGGAATGCAGTTCGCCTATCCATTGCAAAAATGGGGTGATTCGCTCACTGTGGGAATGAACCTTTCTGAATTGAGTAGCGGCATTCGTCAGAACGGTGTCCTTCTTGAGAGCGCGCCTTTAGCTGCACGTTTCGGGACAACTTACGAGTTAGGTGGGAGCACCCTCTTTTCGGCAGATCTCGCCGTCCGGGGTGCGAATGACAGACACTGGGGTGAACGGCTCCGATGGCACTTCGGCGCAGAGCATTGGTTCGTCGATGGACATATCGGGCTGCGTTTCGGTTATACCGCTTTAACCGCTGCTGAAAGGTTCTGGAGTGGTGAGTTGGCGCGGGGAGTGAGTTTCCGAAATTCCTCCGGACAACTCGATTATGCCTACGTGAGCGGTAGTGAATTGGAGCAAGGTGTGCATTGGATCTCAGCGACGTTACGCTGGAATGGAGACGACACGGTACCTGTATCGGCAGCAACTCGGACCGAGCCATCTGATATCGATGAATTTGGACCGATTTTAATGCCTGAAATACTCGAAATAGACCCTGAAACCATTGATGGAAAGTTGGATATCTCCGAACCCGCAATTTCTCCAAATAGTGATGGTGTTTCAGACAACACTACATTTCGTTTGAGTCTCGGAGCAGATGGCACCTCACCCCTACGGTGGCAGTTAGACATTCATGATGAATATACCGAAAGCGTATGGCAAAAATCTGGGAAGGGTGTGCCAGCGGAAGGTGTTGTTTGGCATGGCTTCGCAGATACTGGTAACTTAGTGCCTGACGGAAATTACGAGGTTCGACTCCATGTGCTTGACACGCAAGGCACGTCACACTTCGTAGATACCGGGACAGTGACCGTAGACCTCATTCCAACGACATTAGAAATTTTCGCAAAAACACCGACAACTGTTGGTGTGAAGGCGTGGGACATCAACCCACTTACCCATTGGAAATTTGAACTTTTCGATACAAAAAGCGCGCTTATTGAGCAGGTGGAGGGAGATGGGTCGCCTCCCACCGAGATCTTTTTGAAGAAGATTCAGGCAAATCCGAACACTGTTTACACTGGCAAGTTACACGTTCAGGACATTGCTGGCAATCAGAGCACGGAACAAACGCGGTTACAGTTTGGAGCGAACAGTCAACCAAAAAGAGTGTCGGTATCCAGTCAGATGACACTTATGGTAGGTTCATTTGTGGAGCTTTACTACGCTAAAGCGATGGAGGAGAGATTACGGTTGCAGAACCCGAATGAGAAGGTTGCTCTCCGTGTCGCGACTGTTGGTGGAAGAACGATGCACCGCGTAACGATCGGTGAATTCAGCACGCGGGCAGAATCAGTAGCCTTAAAGCAGCACATTCAAGAGACCCTCGGAATCGAACCGGTATTGATTCCCCTTCAATAGAACTTTCCCTGAAAATGGTAGGTGCGGTTTGTAACCGCGCCTACTAAGTTACAATAGCATCTCTACATCGAGTAAAATTTGGTAGCGTTTTCGTAAAAGAGCCTATTCTTCTCGGCATCCGAGGCATCCTCAACAGCCCATGAGAGTGCCGCTACCCACTCCTGATATGTCGCCGCTAAGGTACACACGGGCCAATCACTCCCAAACATCAGCCGTTTATAGCCGAAAGCCTCTACCAGATGCAGGATATACGGCTTCAGTTCCTCACGTGTCCAGTTCTCACTTGCAGTCGTCACAATCCCAGATACCTTGCAGTGGACGTTCTGAAAAGAAGCGAGTTCGTTTATGTGTGCTGCCCACGGCTCGAATTGTCCGCCTTTTATATCGGGGCCGCCGCAGTGGTTAAGAGCATGCCGAACGTCCGGTGTCGCTTTGACGAGTTCGATTGCCGCCGGAAGTTGCTCGTGATTCGCACAGAGTTCAAAAGAGAGGTCGAACTTCGTTAGCAATTTCACGCCATTAATCAATTCAGGTGTGGCGTAAAACTGCGGATCCGGGTGATGCCACGCCATTCGACGCACGCCGACGACAAGTCCGAATCCTGTGAATTGCTCAAGAATCGCCTCGGCATTCGGTTTTTCAAGCGGTGCCGCTGCCGCGATTGCGCCTATCATCCCATCTGTCTCGGATATTTGTGTGAGCCACTCGACCTCTTTGACGACATCTGATTCAGCGGGATCTCCTTCAACGTGTACCGATCCGACGACATTAAGGTCCCCAATCGCTTCACGGTAGTTTTCTGCGGTGTATCGCTTCCCCAATAGATCGAACCCTTCTAACCAAGGGTATTCCAAATTAGAGGTATCCCAAAGGTGTTGGTGGGTATCAATTATTCTAAGCATCTATCGCTCCTCACCTAAAAATGATTTGAATTTCGTCAAGATATTCTGTATAATTGCTTAACCTAACGGATAAGCAACAGCACGAATAAAACATTCTTCTTAAAATCGAACCGCAAGCCTGCAACAACGGCGCAGGGTTTTTGCAAATCAACGCTCACAGAAAACGGTAAAATACAAACAACCGATACTTATCCGCAAGGTAAAATTAAAAATTTGGAGGTGTCTATTATGTTTTTGGGTTTCTTCGACCCGCTCTATTTCGTGTTCCTCGCACCGGGACTCGCTCTGTCGCTCTACGCGACGTTTCGCACAAAATCTACATTCTCAAAATATTCACAAGTCGGATCGCGGAGTGGAATGACGGGCGCGCAAGCTGCTGATCTGATGCTGAAAAGACACGGTGTTAGCGGTGTGAGGATCGAACGCTCAAGCGGATGGTTAAGTGACCATTACGATCCAAGTCAGAAGGCACTCAGATTGTCCGATGATGTCTATTCAAGTCAATCGCTTTCCGCAATAGGGGTAGCCTGCCATGAAGCCGGGCATGCGATGCAAGACGCACACGGGTATGCAATGCTAAACCTGCGCACCGCCCTTGTCCCGGCGACGAACTTTAGTTCGATGTTCTCTTATATTCTGATCATGGTGGGCTTCTTTATTCAACCCTTCCTGTTGTTTGGTGTCGGACTCTTTGCGGTGGGGGTCGTTTTTTCGTTAATAACGCTTCCAGTTGAGTGGGATGCAAGCAAACGCGCCAAGATTGCAATGGCAGAGGCCGGAATGCTCACGCAAGAAGAGAATCAACACGCGAGTAAAGTGCTCAACGCGGCATTTTTGACGTATCTCGCGGCGGCAGTAACAA
This sequence comes from Candidatus Poribacteria bacterium, assembly GCA_007571305.1. Lineage (GTDB taxonomy): Bacteria > Poribacteria > WGA-4E > WGA-4E > WGA-3G > WGA-3G. The sequence continues at coordinate 17,697 of RKRR01000028.1, forward strand.
GCCTTCTCACACTGCTCTATTACCTATTCCGATTGGGACTGTTAGGTGGCAGTGACGAATAATGATAGAGATAGCGCGGCGTGAAACCGCGCCTATCAATATTGCCTTTAAGACTTACTATCAATATCTACACCGGGCCACTGGTCGTCTTGCTCAGTAATATCAACGACGATTCCGTCTGGGTCTTCTATCTTGAAGGCTTCTGAAGGTAACTCATCCGAATTCGGGTCGTAAGGTTTATCACCACCTAATCCTTCCCAGGTGATTGTGAAACCGAGGTCTTCACATCGCTGTGCCGCTTCTCGCAAGTTCGGAACACGAACCCCAATGTGCAGGTAGTCTAACATCCCGCCGACATGTTTCGGACGATCGGGACCACGGTGCTGAAACACGCGGAAGTTGTGATAACCGTCTGTAAGATCATAACATCCATTCATCGTTGAAAAGACACGCAATCCGAGCGCATCACGCCAGAAGCGGATGCTTTTTTCCAAATCGGTTGTACGGACGCCGATGTGTACAAGTGTTGTTGACATAGGAGATATCCTTTTTTATCGTTTCTTGCGGAGTAATGGCGTGCGTTTAGACATTCATGTGCGTTTCGTCTATCCGCCCCTCCACTTCGTTACGGGCTATAGAACCTGTAGCCCCGTAAGGGCGAAATCTGTGTAGGCAAGCCAGAAGCCCATCGTTTAAAAACTTTAGATCCAGACAGTCGGTTCTCGACTTTCTGCCCGGTGCTCATAGAGCAGTTTGACATCATCTGGTAACTGGTCAAACGTTTCGCCGGGAATCGTGGCGGTGTTCGCACCAAAAAGTTCTAAATTCAACCACCAGGGTGCGTATCTGACGACGACCGCAGTTCGTTTACCGGCACTCGGATTTTCTGCGTTGGAGTGCCAGATCCGGCTGTCCATGATGAGTACACTGCCAGCACTTCCAACGGCTTGCATTTCCCCATCAATTGGGTTCCGATCCCCAATGTTGTCGTCTTTGCCTCTGGGGTTCCGAAGGTCCACGTGCGTGTTAGGAACAATCCATGTCCCCCCGTTTTCTGTTGTAAATTCGGAAAGCATCCAGAGGGTCGTGATACCGATGACAGCACTCGGAAATGGTTGTGGAATGTGCCACTTCTGGTTCAGATCATACGGAAAATCGGAGTGGTATGCACGCACTAATTCGTAGTGTGGCGGTCGGATCTTATACTCAGTCTGTGAAATGCGCACTTGTGGTCCCAGTAACTGCTGGATAGTGGTGAGGAGTCGCTCGTTCGCAAGGTGCGCGGCGAACTTCGGCATGAAACTGATGACGTTGCGTCCCCATACACCGTGCTCTTTTCTAAATTCGTTATAATCCGCCTCAGACGTTTCTACCTCTTCACGAGCCTCATCAACCACATCAGCGGGAATAACGTCCTCCAAGACGCACCAGCCTTCTTCCCGTATTTGTGTGACATAAGGTTCAATTGCTTCTAATAGATTGTCTGACATTGATGCCTCCTTGAGTCTTAGGAATGGAAACCTGTTTCTCGCTCGCGGTTGTAACGGACTGCTGTTTTGATGAGCGGTACGAGTCGCATCACCTTACCCAGGGAACCGATGATGCCGATCTCGCGTGTCGTTATCGCTCCCATAACGTTGAGTTCGCCTGTCCAAAATTTGTAGGCGATGTCCCCTGTCATAGTGAGTTCAACATCCGGGGACGCGTCGTCACAGGTGCCGCGGGCGATGGTATATTCGCCATTTGCTACCGTTAAGGTCATCTGGCAATCGGGTACGCTGTAATTAAATTGAACATTCAGCGTCACCAACTTCAGTGCCTCTTTTGCTTCAGGTAGCGTAGCAATTTCTTTAAACAGTTCGCTGATATAACTGTAGAGTTGGTCAGGTGTTTCAAAGATAGCCATAGTTTAGCATATAGCATACTTTATAATAGATGAGAGGTCAAACAAAAAATGAGAATGAATCCAGTCAAACTCTTTCGTGAGGTAATCTCCAAGGAGATGCCTGTTGATGCGCAATCTTATGAGAATGCGCGGGGTTACTTCGCTTCTCGGACTATCGCCTACGAATCACCAATAGGACGTATGGGCATAGTCGCGGCAGATCAAGAGAGTATTTCGCATGTTTTCTTTTTCCATGATTTTCCGTTCGGTGAATCATCATCCATCCAAATGCAATATCCTGTACTGATGTATGCACAGGAGCTGCTCGACCAATATTTCGCTGGGGAGCCGCTTGAGTTTTCTGAGGTACCGATCCGATTCAACTGCGGAACGGACTTCCAGAATCAGGTGTGGAAGACTATTCGTCAGATTCCTTATGGAGAGGTCCGGAGCTACAAATGGATTGCAGAACGGGTGGGAAGACCGAAGGCGGTTCGAGCAGTCGGCAACGCCGTTGGGGCAAATGCTGCGGTTATTCTGAACCCGTGTCATCGTGTCGTTAGAAGCGATGGCGCGTTGGGAGGCTACGGTGGCGGTCTGGAACGAAAACGGCGGCTGTTAGCACTTGAAGGTCATCCGATTGAGAAAGTAAAGTAACCCAAGTTGCTACGGACACAATTTTGGAGATGCATCCGCTATTTTTCAGTGAAAAACGCTCAGTCTCCCCAGCATCTCGTAGCGTAGGAAATCTTTAGTCTGCACCCGAAGAGGCACAACCTAACAGGTTATGCTACAGAACTGGCAACTTGGATTATAGTAGATTCCGTAATGACTTGGACACTTGTAGCGGCGTCTGGACTCTGAAGTTATCTGTTCTGTTGGCACAGCCTAACAGGCTATGCTACAAGTGTAAATTTATTGTCCGGTTCTACAATAAAATAAGTACACTTCTTTACAAAGGTTCCAAAACACAAAATCTCCGAGGAATTTTCATGACTCAAAAAAGTTTAGGTAAAGCCACCCAAGCCATCCATGCGGGTGAGGCACGGACATCTTCTGCTGATAAGACAGGAGTTCCTTTGTTACCCCCTATCTACCAGAACAGCACTTTTCGTTTCGCTACGGCTGCTGAATGCGCGGAGGCGTTCCGGGACGAGGAGAGCGGTTATGTCTATACGCGCTGGGGAAATCCGACGCAAGAGGTATTGGAGCAGAAACTCGCTGTTCTTGAAGCCGGGGAAGCCGCGCTCGCTACTGCGTCGGGGATGGGGGCGGTCAGCACGGCACTGCTTACTGCCTTAGCGGATGGTGGACATGTCGTCGCGATGGAGAACCTCTATTCCGCTACGTTCCAAATCCTCAATGAAGAGCTCCCACGATTCGGGATTGAGACGACATTTGTTGATGCGACAGACCCTACACAAATTGAACGGGCTATCCGAGTCGATACCAAGGTCCTTTATCTTGAAAGCCCAACAAATCCGCTTCTAAAGTTGGTTGATTTACAGGCAGCTGCTGAGATCGCAAAAGCGCGCGGCTTAACCTCAATCATTGATAACACCTTCGCTACTCCATGTGGCCAACAACCGATAATCTTTGGCATTGATGTCGTCGTTCACAGCATGACAAAATATATGAGTGGTTCTGGGGCTGTTATCGCCGGTGCGATTATCGGAAAAAAGGAATTTATTGTGAGCGCCAAGGAAGGAGCACTTCGCAACTTCGGAGCCGTTATCAGTCCGTTTAACGCGTGGTTAACGCTTCACGGTCTCACGACTCTACCGCTGCGGTTCACACGACACAGTGAAAACGCCACACATGTTGCAACGTTTCTTGAGGCACATCCGGCGGTGGCATGGGTCCGCCACCCCAGTTTGACGAATCACCCGCAACACGAACTCGCCAAACGTCAGATGGATGCCTTTGGTGGTATGATAACGTTGGAGTTGAAAGGTGGGCGCGCCGCGGGTGAACACCTCGTTGATCACCTCCAACTCTGTTCGCTGGCAGTCAGTTTGGGAGACGTGCGCACCCTCATCTGCCATCCTGCATCAACAACGCACTCACATGTTCCCGCAGATATCCGTCGACGAACCGGCATTACGGATGGCTTAGTCAGAATTTCCATCGGGTTGGAAGATGCCGAAGATATTGCCGCTGACCTCGGGCAAGCGTTAGAGTCCTACACTCCTTAAATTTTGGATGTAATTCTCGTTGATATTATTTGATGGATGGGTTGCCTCTTTGTGGGGTTCCGGGAATTCTGTAATTAACTTCTGATATGAGTCTACTGCTGAATCCGTATCCCCGCCGTCCTCATGGATTTTGCCTACCCAGTACTGTGCTTGCCGCCGGTTATCGTAATCGTAAGTGCTATTGTCTGCGACCTTCTGGTAAGCGTCGATAGCACTCGCCATATCGTTATTGGCGTAGGCGATTTGCCCGATATAAATCTGTGAATTGGCGGCGTTTTCATTGCGCGGATACAAGTCAATGGCTTCCTCAAGGCGAGCGATGGCTTCGTCGTATTTGCCAAGCCGCTCATACGCCCACCCCATATAGAAGTATGCATCCTGACCCACCTTGGTGTCTGGATAGAGATCTATGACTCTCTGGTAGCCATCAATCGCTTCTTGGTATTCTCCTTCAGCAAGGTGCGTTTGGGGGATACCGAAACTCGCAAGCGGTGAAAGGTCCGGATCTCCGGAATCAACGACGTTTTCAAATTCTACCCGCGCGCTTGCATACTCCTGCTTCCTGAGGTAAATTTCGCCGGTAACGTATAGAATCTGATAGAGCAATGGGCTGTCGCTGAACGGCTCTCTGAGCGCATCAAATTGAGCAAGCGCGAGGTTCAATTCACCCTTTCCATAGTAACACATTGCTTTATTAAATTCCGCTTGATCTGACAGTTCACTGCCCGGGTATATTGCAGTTAATTGGTTGTAAAGCGCGAGCGCACGGTCATAGTAAGCCTCTACGGATTCAAGCGTGCCGGTCTTTTTTAGCTGCTCCGCAATCTGATAAGAAGCGAAGGCGATAGCGTACATTGAGTCATCTGCCCACTCGCTATCTGGGTAATTATTGATAAGTCGGTGGAAGAGTGCGAAAGCCTCTTCATCCGTGCGTGGAATACGAGAAGCGAGTTGGTAGATCGCATCGTCTGCCCATAGACTATCAGGGTATTTGTCGAAGACTTCGCGGTACGCAGCTCGGACCTTGCGTAAGCGGTTTTGATCTGGTTCGTCAAGTGTTATTGGCGGATTATCTATTGCCTGTGCTGCTGCCCATGCTTTGTCGGCGTTATCATAATAATTTTCATAACCCCTGTCGCCGCTGGTGATACGTCCGATCCAAAATCCAGCAATAAGTGCAATCACAACACAAACTTCTGCAATTATGAACTTCTTCATTTTCTTCTCCTTGGCAAGTATTGGTTCAGACTATACTAACAAGGTTTTTGAAATATGTCAAGGGTCGTCTTATATCGAACTCACGTTACGAAGGTTTCCGCTAAATTTTTCAGTCAAGTTCCCGTAGTTTCTGAAGTGCTGCCTTCCATTAATTTCCTTGACAACATGAGATCGGTTTGATAAAATGTATAAAAGTGTAACATCGCTTTTCTTCTTCAAAGAAAGGCATAAAAAAGATTTTAGTAAAGTGTTAGCAATTATAACAAACTTTAAGTCAATGTATTTCGTTAAACGATCCTGATGGTGGGATCATATTCAAAAGAGAGGATTTCTGTGCGTAAATTTTTGTTTCGTATTTCTGCATTCGTTTTAGCGATTGCGTTGGTAGTTCCATTGCTCGCCGAAGGTGAAGAAAGTGTTCTGAACAGAGTAAAAGATAGAGGGCGATTGATATGTGGGGTACATGGCGGATTGCCCGGTTTCAGTTTCCTAAGTGAAGATGGAAATTGGAGCGGTTTTGATGTGGATTATGGTAGGGCAATCGCGGCCGCTGTCCTCGGTAGTCCCGACAAGGTTGAATTCGTTCCCTTGAAAGCCCCAGAACGGTTTCCTGCCTTACAGACAGGAGAAATAGATGTCTTAATTCGAAACACAACATGGACGCTTACTCGCGACACCCAAGTCGGTGCCGACTTTGCCCCCCCGACTTTTTACGACGGACAGGGATTTATGCTCCGCAAGGATCTCGGTGTCACATCTTTAGAGGGATTAGCAGGCGCGAGTATTGGTGTAACGGCAGGCAGTACCACCGAGTTAAATTTGACAGATACGATGAGGGCATTAGGTGTCGAATTTAACCCCGTTGTTGTTGAAGAGACGGATACACTCTACAACAGTTACGAACAGGGACGTTGTGACGTTGTGACCTCTGATAAATCCCAGTTGGTAGCACGCCGCCAAGTTCTCAAGGATCCAGAGGCGCATATTATTCTTGACGCGACAATCTCGAAGGAGCCACTGGGCCCTGTCACCGTACATGGTGATAACAAGTGGAACGATGTGGTGAGTTGGGTTGTTTACGCGACGTTCTTCGCCGAAGAACACGGAATTACGAAAGCCAATGTCGGTACTTTTGAAACTGGCAACCCTGAGATTAAACGTTTCTTAGGAAAAACTGGCGATACAGGAAAACAACTCGGACTGTCAGAAGATTGGGCACATCAAGTAGTCTATGCTGTCGGTAACTACGGTGAAATCTTTGGGCGCAACCTCACACCACTTGGCTTGCCGCGCGGTGTCAATAAACCGTGGACACAAGGCGGGCTCCTCTACGCGATGCCCTTCCGTTAGGGATTTTAATTTTTCCTTTCAAGGGTGGTCGGATATTTATGGCAGTGACCAACGTTATAATCGGTACCGTCCGCCTGCGCGCCTATAATACAGAACAGGTAATCCAAAGCACATGGCCCGTAATGAAATGGAGGGCGGATTTAAGCAAGGAACGTCATACCCCGAATCCACGTTGTTTAACCGCAAGGTAAAATTAAAAAGCAGTCTATGAGCATTCCCTTCTGGCGAGATGTCCGCGTCCTGCGTGTGCTCTTGCAGGTCCTTTTTCTCATTGGTATTTTCCTGTTGGCAGGGGTTCTCTATACAAATATGCTCACGGGGTTGAGCAACCTCGGCTTAACGCTCAACCTCGATTTTTTGGGGAATGAAGCCGGATTTGACATCTCCGAAGGAATTGAATACGAACCCTCAGAAACGTATCTCAAAGCGTTCTGGGTAGGGGTTGTGAACACTCTAAAGGTGAGTCTAATAGGCATTGTCTGCGCGACGATTTTGGGACTTGTTGTCGGTATCGCCCGCCTCTCGAGTAACTGGCTCATCCGAACCATAGCCGCTATCTATGTTGAATGTTTTCGTAACATTCCACTTTTGCTCCAGATACTGTTTTGGTACACTGCTGTAATCCTTCAACTGCCGAGGGTCCGGGAGAGTATCTCGTTGTTCGAAGGTGTGTTCATCAATCAGAGAGGGGTCTATCTGCCTTCACCTGAACCTACAGCTGGTTTGAACGTATGGGGTGGGTTTCTCCTTGCTGGTCTTGTCTTGGCGGTGATCCTCTATATCCTACGTGCGAAACAACTCCAGCGGCTGGAACGTCCCGGTTTTCGAGCGAAGTGGGCACTGCCGGCTTTCCTAATCGTTGCAGTTCTCGGATGGTTTCTGACACCGGAAATCCCCTTCACGCTTGATTTTCCGGTCTTAAGGGGTTTCAATTTCGTTGGAGGATTGAGTTTATCACCTGAATTCTCTGCACTTTTAATCGGACTTTCTGTCTACACCGGGGCGTTCATTGCTGAAATCGTGAGAAGTGGGATACAGGCAGTCGCGAAAGGGCAACGAGAAGCTGCGAGAGCCGTCGGTTTGAGTGAGTCGCAAACCTTACAACTAGTTGTTCTACCGCAAGCAATTCCGATCATCGTGCCACCGCTCACCAGCCAGTATTTGAACCTCGCAAAAAACTCAAGTTTGGCGATCGCAATCGGTTTCCCTGATGTGTTTAGTATTGGCAACACAATGATGCTGCAAACCGGACAGTCTATCCCTGTGTTCGCGATGATTATGGTGAGTTATCTGATTATGAGTTTAACGACATCGGCTGCTATGAATTGGTACAACCGCTGGATTACCCGTAACCGATAAAAAGAATCTTTGACTTCCGGCGCGTCGTGCCCCTACGTTTCACGGTGGTTACTGTTATAGTGAAACCCGAAAATAAGTTCATATTTGTAGCATAGGAGACCGTTGGTTTCCTGTGCCAAGTGTATAAGTAATTACGGAATCTACTATAACGTCAAAAACCTGATCAAGAATTAGAAAAATGAAAATTTTGTCATGGTTGAAAGATAACCTATTTAGCACGTGGTACAACACTCTGTTAACCGTCCTCGCGCTCGGTTTCGTCTACTTTCTTTCGAAAGGGATTTTGGTGTGGGCATTCACGGATGCGAATTGGGATGTTATCCCTGCGAACCTGCAACTTTTTTCTGTGGGTGCTTATCCGAGGTCTGAGATATGGCGGGTGTGGGTTGTACTTTATACGGTGTGCGCCCTGTTGGGTTTAAGTGGCGGAATTTGGGGGGGACTCCCATTCCGATTCGCTATTGGGATCGGTAGCGTTGGATTTGTATGCGCGCTCCTACCCCTGTTTGAATGGGCAACACGTGGGTGGATATTCGGCAACGTGGCATTACTCGGTGCTTTCCTTGTTCTCGGTGTCAACGTCCGAGGCTTGGTTTCAAAAATGCGTCCTTGGATATTGGGCGCATGGTTACTCTCTTTCCCATGGACGTTGATAATGCTACGCGGTTTCGGCGAAAATTCTGTTCTCACTACGAATTGGGGGGGGCTCCTCCTAACCCTGATTCTAGCGGCTGTCGGTATCGTCTTCTGTTTTCCACTCGGCGTACTTCTGGCATTGGGGCGGCGGAGTTCTTTCCCTGCTGTCAAGTGGGTTTCGACCGCCTATATTGAGTTAGTTCGCGGTGTGCCGTTGATAACAATCCTGTTCATGGCACAGATCATGATTCCGATTTTTATGCCAAATGTCCGCCTTGACAAAGTCTTGCGTGCTATGTTGGGAATAACGTTTTTTTCTGCCGCTTATATGGCAGAGAACGTTCGTGGAGGACTGCAAGCGATTCCAAAAGGGCAATATGAAGCCGCGCACGCACTGGGACTCAACTATCCATTGACGACGCTATTTATCATCTTACCACAGGCACTACGTTCTGTTATACCGGCGATTGTTGGGCAGTTCATAGCACTCTTCAAGGATACATCTCTCGTTACAATTGTTGGGTTGTTGGATCTTTTGGGCATAGCGAAAACAGTCATTGCGAACCCAGATTGGCTGGGACTGCAAGCCGAGGTATACCTATTTGTTGCGGTGATCTATTTTGTGTTCAGTTATTCGATGTCCTATGTCAGCCAGAAAATTGAAACGGCACTCGGTGTTGGAAAAACTTAGAAATGGTTATCACAGCCCTCTTCTAACTGAAACTGAAAACTATCTACCAACCGACTTCATTTATAGCAAAATCCAAAAATAAGTTCATACTTGTAGCATAGGCTGTTAGCCTGTGCCATTAGAAACATATCACTTCAGAGTTCACACGACGATACGAGTATATAAGTAATTACGGAATCTACTATAGCCGCAAGGAAAATTTAAAATATGGATCATCTTGAAAACGCGCCAAACGATCCGATTATTGTCTGTGAAGATGTACATAAATGGTTCGACGACTTCCATGTTCTCAAGGGGATTACGACCTCGTTTCAAAAAGGCGAAAAGGCAGTGATATGTGGTCCCTCCGGATCGGGCAAATCTACGTTCATTCGGACACTAAATCGTTTGGAGGAGCATCAGCGCGGCACAATTATCGTCGATGGCGTTGAACTCAGCGATGATCTCCGCAATATCAATCTTATCCGCCAGGAAGTCGGTATGGTGTTCCAACAGTTCAACCTTTTTCCTCACCTCACAAACCTACAGAATATCACCTTAGGTCCCATTCGGGTCAGGAAGATGACGAAAAGTGAAGCCGAAGAGATCGCGTTATCGCTTTTAGAACGGGTGGATATTGTAGATCAGGCTTACAAGTATCCCTCAGAAATTTCGGGTGGTCAACAGCAGCGGGTCGCAATCGCAAGAGCATTGGCGATGGAACCTAAGATTATGCTCTTCGATGAGCCGACAAGTGCACTCGACCCAGAGATGATTACGGAAGTTTTGGATGTAATGCGTGAACTCGCCCGCTCTGGCATGACGATGCTTGTCGTGACGCATGAAATGGGATTTGCCCGTGAAGTCGCTGATCGGATCCTTTTCTTTGATGAGGGAGCGATTGTTGAGGACGCAGCACCGGCAAATTTCTTTGATAACCCACAGCACGAACGCACCAAACTTTTCATTTCACAGACGCTACAGCATTAAGCAAATATTGCAAAATAGGATACTTCGACAGCATATTCGTTTAATGGATTGCTTGCAAAAGTGTAATCGGAATCGTTTCGGAAATTGAAGGAGTATACGATGAAAGTAAAAGCATCTCACTAACTGGTGGGCGTTGGAGAATATCTAACACAACCTCTCGGATATCTTCGGATAATTCGCTTAAGCCTGTTAATGGAAAACTCCGAGGTCCCATATCAGTCTTCTGGGCAAGTACAGAATACTCGAAAAAAGTCATTCCCACAGCTTTACCGGTTTCTTTATTGAATCGTAGCAAAATATGTGGTGTTAACTCAATGCCTGTTGCCTGTTCACTGGAGGCAAACGAAACGTACAACGTGTCACTGACTTCATCGTAGTTAAAAATTGGTGGAACCATGGATCTTTTTTACCTCATCCTTTTTTGGTAAGCTGTGACAATGTAATTATTTGAGATAGGTTCACCGTCTGAGCCTTCGCGAAACCGGAAGAGAACAATCGCAGTTATGTGAGTATTATCTGCAGACAAATCAACAAAGGCATTGGTGTAGCGGGACTTTTGCGGATTCAATGCATCTTGTTTCCGCCTTCCGCGCTGAATTGTTGTATTTAGATATTCTTCGTAACTTGCCATATCTGGATGGTTGATTGAGGCGATGATGTGTTGCCACCGCTCATGCGTTAAATAAACCTCATTTCCATACCGATCATGGGTTTTCCAACGTATGCCAACTATTGTCAGGTATTTTCTCTAGTAGGTCCTTGCATGCTAACTTTATTATATCATAAAAATAGATGAAAGCAGAATATGATTTTTCAAAGGGTGAACGCGGTAAATTCTACAAGGCAGAAGCCGTCTTTCAGACTCCCATCTATCTGAAAAAAGATGTTGATGACTTCATACGTCATCTCGCTGATACCAAAGGAAAAGATGTTGGCGAGCTCGTTAATGACTTGCTTCGCCGCAATATTCGGTTGATTCAGAGCATCCAATAAGTAGACAGAGTATCGCTTCATGAGGTTAAACAACAAAATAGCCATTGTCACAGGAGCAGGACGCGGTATTGGCAGAGCAGTCGCGCTTCGGTTTGCCGAAGAGGGAGCGAAAGTTGTCGTTGATGACGTGAACGATACCCTCGGCCCAGAAACCGTTGCTACCATTACTGATACAGGCGGTGAATCACTTTTCATCAATGCTGATGTATCCGATGCTGCGGATGCCCAAAGTCTGATTGCTGAGACCGTTGACACCTACGGCACAGTTGACGTTTTAGTGAACAACGCTATCTGCTCTACAGCCGATGTTCTCAACAACAACTGGGAGGCAAACTTAGCGGTCGCTCTCAAAGGCACCAGCCACTGTTCAAACGCGGTTATCCCTGCGATGCAGGAGGCAGGCGGTGGTAGCATTGTCAATGTCGCTTCTGTCAATGGACTCATCGGGTTACAGGCTATCCATGCGTATTCTGCGGCAAAAGGCGGTGTTATCGCCTTGACCCGCTCTATGGCAGTCGTCCACGGTAAAGACAACATCCGTATCAACTGTATCTGTCCCGGAACGATTCAAACTGAAGTTTGGCAACCAATGATTGAACGTAACCCACAGATATTAGACGACATCACGCCGTGGTATCCATTAGGACGAATTGGACAACCTATTGATATCGCGAACGCCGCGCTCTTCCTCGCTTCCGATGAATCCAGTTTCGCAACGGGAGCGGTTTTCGTCATTGATGGTGGCTTAACCGCCGGCAATCACCAGTTTCCTATTTAAGGACGTTTCAGTTTGTAGTAGGGCGATTCATCGCCCGTTGTGAAACACGCGCGCAATAATTCAACGAGGCGACAACATAACACACAAAGGACACAACTCTATGCCAAAACAAAACTTTGACCAAAAACTCATCAAACTCCTCGAATCTAACCCCGACTTCGTAGATGACACCGGAACCCTCCATCGAGCAGCTATCAGAGAATGCGCCTGGAAACTCGACCCGGATATTATCAAACAGCTCATCACCGACAAAAATTTCTTTTCGGGCTACCGTTTTATCAGGAGAAAAACCAAAATCTATTCCGAGAAGCCCTTGATGAAGCATTGGAGCTTCTGTAGACAGATGCAAAATCGTTTTAAGCATGTCGTTTGTAGCAGCGCAATTCGTTGAGCGTCGCGTCGGTCCTGTCAAATTCACAAGGAGAAACACAATGGTAACACAAGAACAGATCGATTTTTTTCAGGAAAACGGATATGTCAAATTTGGTAGAGTTTTAGATAGCGACGGCGTGGAAGCCATGCGCGCCGGGTTAGATGCTATCATTGAACTGGAACTCACTGAAGGCGACGACTCCTCACCAGAGTTCAAATACGGGCACGACAGGAGCGAAAACCGACTCAATCGGGGGAGTGGTCACCCCCGGGCGATTCATCAATACGTCAACATGTGGAAACGAGATCCGCACTATGAGTCTACTATTCATCACCCGCTCATCGCAGGGACGGCACGGGCACTGCTTGATACGCCCGAAGTCCGTCTCTGGCATGATCAGGTCATTTCAAAACCGCCTCATGATAATGGACACTTTGCGTTTCATCACGATTTCTTCTTCTGGCCCCTCAGTCCACCGAACATTGTGAGTTGTTGGCTCGCCTTGGACGATGCAACGGTGGATAGCGGGTGCATGCACGTTATGCCGAAGAGTCATAAGGACGAACGTTTCTCCATTGCAGCAAGAACGGCAGCGGATGCAGCAGCGGCAAAAGCACGTGAAGAAGGACGCGAGCCGCCTCGAGATCAGTGGACAGAAAGACGGGAGTTAGACATCAGCCACGGTATTCCCGTGGAATTGAAAGCAGGCGAGTGCATGTTCCACCACTGCCTCAACTTCCACGGCACACCCGCAAATGTTACGGAGCAGCAACGTCGAGCCTTCGTTATGATTTTCATGGCACAGGGGGTTTGCTATAACAACGCGCAATCCTCGAACCACGTTCTCGTCCCAACAATCGAAGTTGCGGACGGCGAACCACTCGTCGGTGATGCGTTCCCGGTAGCGTAACTCTGCATCGAATCGGGGTTACAAATCCCTCCTACAGCAGAGGTCTAAAGTGATGAAAGACCCAACGTTTATTACAAGAGTTGTTCTGAAAAACTATAAGAGTATCGCTGCGTGTGATGTAAGATTACAACCTTTAACATTTCTCGTAGGTCGTAACGGTGCGGGTAAGAGCAATTTCCTTGATGCGCTACGATTCGTTGCCGATGCGTTGAATACATCCCTCGATCATGCTGTACGAGATCGGGGTGGGATCAACGCTGTCCGCCGCCGCTCCCGTGGACATCCAAATCATTTCAGTATTCGCCTCGACTTTACTTTGCCTGAAGGTGCTGTAGGACATTATGCTTTTCGCATTGGTACACGTTCACCTGGAGGGTACGAGGTTCAGACTGAAGAGTGTACAATCCGGGCAGAACACTTTCGAGTTAATGATGGTACTGTGACTACGAGTGCCCGGGTTGCGCCTGCTGCTTCAACGGATCGCCTCTACTTGGTGAATGCCTCTGGACTGCCTGAATTTCGGCCCGTCTACGATGCCTTTTCTCGAATGGGATTTTATAACCTCAATCCCGATAAAATCCGGGATCTCCAAGCCCCTGAGCCTGGGGACGCGCTTATTCGTGATGGTAGTAACCTTACTAGTGTCCTTACTCAACTTCCACCTGCTGCGAAAAAAGATATTGAGGAATATTTAGCAGCAGTTGTCCCTGGTGCTCATGGGGTAGCTGTTAAAGATTTCGGCCCTAAGGAAACATTAGAGTTCAGACAAGTTGTTACAGGAGATAAACACCCCTGGCGATTTCTCGCAAACAATATGTCTGATGGCACACTTCGCGTGTTAGGGATTCTGGTGGCTCTGTTTCAGGGAAATCACGGCACTCAAAAGCGCGTATATCTCGTCGGAATTGAAGAACCAGAGCTCGCGCTTCACCCAGCAGCAGCAGGGGTGTTGCTGGATGGACTCCGAGATGCTGCCCATAGAACGCAAGTTATCATCACTAGCCACAGTCCCGACCTTCTTGATGACAAGGATCTGGATGCGGATTCAATTCTTGCCGTTGAATCTCGCGCAGGAAATACAGTAATTGCCCAGGTGGATGAGACAGGAAGGTCCGCGCTGCGCGATCGGTTATATACAATAGGAGAGCTCCTTCGTCTCAATCAATTGCGCCCCGACCCGAAATCTATAATTAATGCCGAGAAAGCAGCACAACTTTATTTTTTTGATCTCGATAAGGAAAAATCTAGCCATACAAAGGGTAAGGGAAAACGCTGATGATAGTCAAAATTGGTTGCATTGTTGAAGGGCACGGCGAAGTAGCATCCGTGCCCATCCTGATTCGACGGGTAGCAGCAAGTCGTTATCCAGAATTGGCAATGGTCATCCAACCTCCCATCCGGATCCCCAGAAATAGAATTGTCAGGCTAGGTGAACTTGAGCGAGCAGTCGAATTGACGTATCGGAAAATTGGTAGGCAAGGAGCTATATTTATCATTCTTGATAGCGACGATGACTGTCCAGCGAAATTGGGACCTGAGCTTCTTGATCGGGCATTACAAACTCGTAAAGATCTGCCAATTGCCGTTGTGTTGGCGAAATGTGAGTTTGAGTCGTGGTTTCTCGCAGCTGCAGAATCCCTTCGGGGGCAAAGAGGTTTAAAAAATGACATTGACCCACCAGACAGCCCGGAGGGAATTCGTGGAGCAAAGGAATGGTTGGATCAGCAGATGGTACCTGGCAGAACATATCGTGAAACGCGCGATCAACCTGCACTTGCAGCACTTTTTGATATAGAACAAGCGCGTCAAACCAATTCGTTCGACAAATGTTATCGAGACATCATGCGACTTCTCGGGGAATTGCGAAAAGCAAACGATTTAACCAGTGAATATACCTGAGGAAGAAATATAATCTATCACACCCATTTACCTGTGAGATGGAGAATTCAATATGGAACAAAAACCTAATGTCATCTTTATTTTAACGGACGATCAGGGACCGTGGGCCGCGGGTTGCTGCGGCAACGATGAAGTACGCACACCTTATCTCGACCAACTGGCTTCGGAGGGGACCCGCTTTTCGAACTTCTTCTGTACAAGTCCTGTCTGCTCACCGGCACGCGCAAGCCTCATGACTGGACGTATTCCATCAGCACACGGTGTCCACGACTGGATCCGCGACGGAAACATGCCACCAGACCCTGCCCGATACCTTGAAGGTTTGACCTGTTATACTGATGTCTTAGCAGACAACAACTACACGGTCGGAATTAGTGGCAAATGGCACCTCGGCGATAGTTTAACACCGCAACACGGATTCAGTCACTGGTTTACCTTACTTACTGGCGGAAGTCAGTACAACGACGCGGACATGATCCGAGATGGACAAGTTGAGATGCAACCCGGCTATCTCACCGATGTCATCACCGATGATGCCTTAAGCTTTATCTCGACGAACAAAGACGGCCCCTTCTATCTCAGCGTCAACTACAACGCGCCGCATACGCCGTTCACAGGCCATCCCCAAGACATCGTTGACTCTTATGACGATTGTCCCTTCAAGACGTGTCCGCAAGAGGCATTGCACCCCTGGGCAGTGCAGGGTGCCGCTGTCCACATGGGCAACCGTGAATCGTTGAAAGGCTATTTCGCGGCAATCACAGCACTCGATTTAAACGTCGGGCGGATTCTTGATAGACTTACGGAACTTGGTATCCGTGAGAATACGCTGATTGTCTTCAGTAGTGATAACGGCTATTCGTGCGGACATCACGGGTTCTGGCACAAAGGAAACGGAACATTTCCGCTGAATATGTATGAAAACTCTGTCAAAGTTCCGTTCATTGTCAGCCAACCCGGCAGTATTCCAGAAGGTCGCGTCAGCGAAGCGATGGTAAGCCAATACGACTTCATGCCGACCCTCCTCGATTATCTTGGATTACCCGATCCGAATGATGATATGTCACCCGGCAGAAGTTTTGTGCCCGCGCTTTCTGGAGAAATAAACGATGCGAAAGATGAGATTGTCATCTTCGACGAATACGGTCCCGTCCGCATGATTCGGACACAAGAATGGAAGTATGTACATAGATACCCTTATGGTCCACATGAATTGTACGATTTGGTAAATGATCCAAATGAACGGAAAAATCTAATAGACGACAAATCTCAAAATGCCCGTATAACTGACATGAAACAGCAGATGGGAGCATGGTTTCAGCGATACGTCTTACCAGAATTAGATGGTGCGAGATGTTCCGTTACGGGTGGAGGGCAAGCCGAAAAAATAGAGGCAGGACAGTGTGGTGAAGGTGCCTTCCACCCGAGATATGCTCCATCTCGACGAGATGTGTAGGAAGTCGTTTTCCCAATGAACATTGTGCAGATTCTCAAGCAGGCTGCGATCAGCCCGAAACATTGTCCCCAAGCCTCTATAGGTTTGCACAAGAAGGGTAGAGCGGAGGATTATAGTTAAAAAATGGCGAAAGCCTTTGCCCCCGGCAACATTTCGTGTGTTTTCAAGGTTATTCCACATGCCGATGCCACCCGTATGCACTCACTCGGCATGGGGTTCACCGTTAAAGAGGGTGTAGAAGTCATCGTTTCTGAGCACCATGAGACAAGCGTGCTGTTTAACGGACAAAGCATCGGTTTTCCGACAGTCCAGACTGTTGTTGATCGGCTCATCCAAAACGCAGGTGCAGCGGGTGTGAAGGTAGACCTTACGTCTCCATTACCTCTCGGCTGTGGCTTTGGTCTTAGCGGTGCCGCTTCGCTTGCAACTGCATACGCACTCAATGAGCTGCTCCATCTGCACGAAGCTGCAGAGAGGCTCGCGATGGTTGCCCATGTTGCAGAAGTTGAAAATCGCACCGGATTGGGTGATGTTTGTTCCCAATATCACGGAGGTTGCCTCGTCAAGTTGAAGGAAGGCGCGCCATTGGTTGCCGATCGGTTACCGATACCAGAACAACCTATCTATTACCGTTACTTCGGACCGATTCAGACCAGTGAGGTACTCGGAAACAAAGAACAAACGATCCGTATCAATCGCTCCGCCGATGCTGCGTTAAACGTCTTGCAAACGCTTACCAGGGACGAGCCCCATACAGGACTTTTTAACGCGTGTTTTGAGGTATCTAAGCGATTTTCAGTGGAAAGTGGCTTACTCAGTGATGCCCGTGTGATAGAGACGATCGAACAGATTGAAGCGGAGGGCGGTGTCGCTTCGATGATTATGTTAGGGAACGGTGTTTTTAGCACGCATCCATTTGAGGAGGCAGTGGAAACAAAACTTGTTCATAATCCAGCACGTCTCATATAACCGAAGAGCGGTCGGCAGTAAGCACGATAGTTTTGGTAGACAAAAACCTACTCACCGAAGGTTTCCAATAACTGATAGCCAATAATCATCATGGTAATCAAACACATCATAAAAATCTCGACTCTGACTTTTTTTGTCGTATCGGTTGCTGTGAGTGCAGTGGAGATTGAGGATGTGACATTCGGATTTGGAGATGGTTACAGAATAGGCACATGGGCACCCTTAACAGTAACTGTACGGAATCAAGATGAAGGTCCTGTGTTTCGTGGCGAATTGGTTGTGGAGGTACGTAACTTCTCTTCGGATATCCCTATCGAGCGTTACGCTACGCCACTGCACCTTCTCGGGACTGGGACACAACAGAAAAGTCTTTATGTCTACTGCCCGAAAAATGCTACACAGATTGTCATTAGACTTGTTCCCATCGTATCGTCGGGAGTGGAAGGGTTACGCAGTACAGCGACCGATCTGGTAAAAGATATACTGCTCCCAACCCCCCTTGCCCGTCCAGACTATTTCATGCTGGTATTGTCGCAGAGCGGGGACAAGTTGAAACGATTTGTTGATAAGAAACAGGTAGCGGTTTCTGGTGGCCCACAGGTGCATGTCAAGTACCTTCCAAATCTGACATCGCTGCCGCGCGACTGGATAGGCTACAGTGCTGTTGATGTCCTCGTTGTTCGTGAGACCCGATTAACCGAACGGCGTATCTTTAAAGCACAACAGACAGCAATGCTCGATTGGATACAACGTGGCGGGACGCTTATTATCTCTGGGGGCGGTAGTTTTAACTACCTGCGAGGCAGTTTTATAGAGCCCTTTCTCCCTGTTGAGCTAAAGGGTATAGGAAAGACGAATACGTTTCCAGTTGCTTTGTTTGAACAGCTGAACGGGGTAGCGATGATCAGTCGGCAGTCAGTGAGCAGTGGTCAGCAAGAGGGTACAACTTCACCAGAAAACCTCCGAACTGAAGATTTTCGACAGCCGATGGCTGACAGCCGTTTTGAGTATATCCAGTTTGCTCCGAGAGAAGGATGTGAGGTATTGATAGGCACAGAGGAGCAGATTTATGTCGCAAAACGGGACTTTGGAGATGGACAGATTATCTGTCTTGCCTTTGATTACAATGCACTGCCCTTTGGTATCCGCGAAAAAAATAATGTAGGAGGGGTTTCTGAGGAAACGCCCAAGCAAAAATCCCCCGATTCCTCGCTCGCTGAAAAGTTCTGGTACGGATTACTGAGTAAACACGGTAAATCTCCGCGACACCTCGCGGATAGATACGCACTTGCCCTCCAACATGAAGCGGAAATTCATAAGCACTTTCTATCAGAGATGCCTACTCGGCTGCCGCTCATTAAGCTGTTGGCTATAGTTTTGCCGATATATCTGCTTGGTTTTGGTGGTTTTTTGCTCTATTTCGGGAAGTCGAGACAAAAATCACGCACCTATTGGATAGGAGGATGTCTCTTCGTTTTACTTTCGGTGAGTATCATTGCCTCGGCGCGGAGAGTCTGGTTTCCGAACCCTGTTACAGTTGACAGATTGTCAATTTTATCGGTTTACCCTGAACGACAGCGCGCACACTTATTAAGTTATGTTTCTCTTAGAGCCGCATTGCCTGCCGAAACGTCTATTGATTTCACAGAAGGAACTTTCGTTCGTCATCAGAAGGTTGAAGAGTCGAAGGCTGAACTTCTTCAAAAAATTGGGACGTTGGTTCAAAGTTCACGGATTCAACTGCGAGACGTATCGGTGGAGCCGTGGCATCCAACGACTTATGTAGAAGAAAAATTTTTGACGTTGAATACCGAGCACTTTCCGCAAACCCTTGAAAACGCGTGGCATATTGCTGGAAAAGAGATGACTTACTTAGGAAATGTCACGTTAAGGAATACAAGCGCATTAGAGGTATTCGAACCTTCAACGGCACGTCTTCGGCTGCAAGTGACATCAAAAATGCCGCCTGATGAGGCGTTGGCCGGTGTCCGAAAGACCTTTGCGCAAATTCTAAGGCGAGATCACGTGTTGCGGTATCTGGCAACAGAGGCAGACCTGAATCCTTCACCTTACTTCATAGGGTGGGTTTCTCAAGGTGTTACTGGTACGATAGCAGATCGGAATATTGATACAAACGATGAAACTTTCGTAATTTTTCGTCCTGGTGCTTTTAATTTCTGATCTCTTGGACTGCTTTCCGGACGCTTAAGTGTAATAGATGGGTTCCTTGGGCGTTTCTTCAACTCGAACGCTAAAGATATCAAGATTTTAAATCTCGTTACTTATTCACAAGGCAAAATTAAAAAATGGATGTACTATCGCTCGGCATTTATGTCGTTGATGTGTTAGGACGACCCATAGATCAGTTTCCCGAGAAGGGGAAATTAGCCCTCTTTGATGAACTCGGAATCCATACTGGAGGTTGTGCTAACAACACGGCTATTGCACTCACGCGCTTAGGTATCTCTGCTGGCGCGATGGGTAAGGTTGGTACTGATGCTTTTGGAGACCTGATTCTGCAAATGCTCATAGATAACGGTGTCGACACGTCAGGCATGCAACAAGATCCGAGTTCGAGCACTTCCTTCACGTTCGTCGCGGTAGCCTCCGATGGTGAACGAACTTTCTACCATTACATCGGTGCGAACGGTGAACTCTGTGAGGCGGATCTGGATTGGGAGGTCATAAAACGTGCCAAAATTTTGCACATCGCTGGTGCGCTTGTTATGCCACGTTTCGATGGCGCACCAATGGCGAATGTCCTACGGGCGGCGAAGTCTTTTGGAATAACTACTTCGCTCGACACAGCGTATGATGCTACTGGGAAATGGTTAGAGACACTCGAACCCTGCCTATCCTACGTAGACATGTTTATGCCAAGTATTGTTGAGGCTCAATATCTCACTGGTATATCTGATGCCCGCGAAATCGCCCAATTTTTGCGGAGTCGCTACGGTATCCACACCGTCGTCATTAAAATGGGTGAGAACGGTAGCTATGCCTCTACGCCAGAAGCAGAATACTTCGCATCAGCATATCCTGTGGATGTCGTCGATGCAACAGGTGCAGGGGATGCTTATGTTGCCGGTTTCCTCGCGGGTACTATCATGGACTGGGATCTGAAAGCGACAGCGGAATTGGCTTCCGCAACCGGGGCAGCTTGTGTCACCGCCATGGGAACAACTGATGGCATCCAAAACCTTGAAGAAACCCTAAAAATTAGCCATCAGCGGTCAGAAGAATAGTAGTCAGCCGTCAGCAATTAACTATCTTAATCTAATTTTCATAACTGTCGTCCGTAATGTAATGGAGGACGGATAGGTGGAAGGCACTCTCAGTATGAAATCTACTGAATTACCCGACACGGAAAAATCAAAAATTGTTGAAACAGAAAACCTATCTAAATGGTATGGCGAAGTGATGGGGGTAAACGATGTAACCCTCACGATTCATCCCGGAATCACTGGCTTGCTGGGTCCGAATGGCGCAGGAAAAACGAGTTTGATGAAGGTCATGACAGGGCAACTTAAACCCAATCAAGGCGAGGTCAGAGTACTGGACCAACCGGTATGGAACAATCCGGAACTTACGAGACGGGTCGGCTATTGCCCAGATATAGAGTTGGCATATCAATTCATGACTGGCTTTGAGTTTATCACTTTTTTTGCCACGTTGAGCGGATACGATAAATCGGAGGTTGAATCTCGGAGTCTACGCGTTCTTGAAACGGTAGATATGCTCTTCGCAAAGGATCGTCCTATCGCCTCCTATAGCAAGGGGATGCGACAACGTGTCAAACTCGCACAAGCATTAGTCCATGAACCGGAACTCCTCTTCCTTGACGAACCTCTCACCGGCTTAGATCCGAATGGAAGACGGCATGTTCTCACGCTTCTGCAGGAACTTGCTGCTCAGGAAATTAGCATCATCGCTTCGAGTCATATTCTCTATGAGATTGAGGCGTTGACAGAGACGATACTGCTCATTCATCAAGGGCGTATTCTCGCTGAAGGCACCATCTCCGATATCCGCGAACTCATTGATGAACACCCACACAAGGTCTACTTGAGCACGGATGAACCCCGTCGTTTAGCACAGGTTTGTCTCCCCTTCGAGGATATTCTGAGTGTTACCTTTGTTGATGACGATGGGGCTGTCAGTGAATCGCAAGAAGAAAAAGAATCAGGCGATATTATCATAGAAACCGCCAAACCCGATGCATTCTACGCTCGGCTCCCCGAACTTCTTATCGAAAACGAATTGAGTGTCTCCCAACTCTATTCACCTGATGATAATCTTTCCTCTGTGTTTAAATATCTTGTTGGGTAACTTGTTCGATAGATTGTCCTAATTTCACGAACTGTCCTATATGGGGTCCCTTGTCTGCTAATGCTGCAAAACTTCCATCCCGGATGGCATGCCGAATCCCACGCATTAAACTGACATAAAAATGCAAGTTGTGCAATGTGTGCAATTGTGAACCGAGAATCTCATTTTCGATGTGCAGATGCCGGAGATATGCACGTGTAAAGTTCTGGCAGGTATAACAGGTACACGCTGCATCCAGTGGACTGAAATCATTCTTATATTTCGTGTTGCGGATGCGAATAATGCCTGCTGTCGTGAACAGGGAACCGTTGCGCGCATTCCGGGTCGGCATCACACAATCGAACATATCAACCCCGCAACACACGCCGTAGACTAAGTCTTCAGGGGTCCCGACTCCCATTAGATAGCGCGGTTTCTCTTCAGGTAAGAGCGGCGCGACGGATGCGAGTGTCTCATACATCAAATCCTTCTCCTCACCCACGCTTAAGCCACCGATCGCGTATCCGGGAAAACCGATGGATATAGTCCCGTCGATGCTTGCCTGACGAAGATCACGTTCCATACCACCCTGCACAATCCCGAAGAGCAATTGATCCGGATTCTGATGGGCCTTTCGACACCGCTCTGCCCACCGCAAAGTCATCTCCATCGAATCCTTGAGGTACTTATAATCGTTCGGTAACGCAGGACACTCGTCGAACGCCATAATGATGTCTGCCCCGAGAGCGTTTTGGATTTCGATCGAACGCTCCGGGCTGATAAAGTGCTCGGTTCCGTCTATTGTGGAACGGAACGTTACACCTTCTTCTGTAATCTTGCGTAGAGAACCGAGGCTAAAGACCTGAAATCCGCCGCTATCCGTAAGGATAGGGCTATACCATCCCATGAACGAATGCAAACCCCCTGCTTCGTGGACAATCTCGTGTCCGGGACGTAGGTAGAGGTGATAGGTATTCGCAAGAATTATTTCCGCCTGAATTTGCTCGGATAAAGTTTCGGGTGTGCATGCTTTCACCGTACCACGTGTCCCGACGGGCATAAATATCGGTGTGTTCACAACACCGTGTGCCGTTTGAATCTTTCCGACTCGGGCTGAGGTTACTTTGTCTTGATGCGTAAGCGTATAGGGGGACTGCGTCATGAAAGTGCGTGGGAAAAATGGAGAGAATAGTCATCAGTTATCAGTTACAAGAGGCACCTTTGCGAAACGAGAGCCTCTTAACTGACAACTGGTGACTAATGATTGACAACTAATGAATAATCTTTACCTTGACAGGAGGACTATCCTGTACAAAGGGTTTATCGTTAATCATCACAGAACCTTGGAATTTAAACTCGTAGGTCTCCGGCGTTAAGGAGCTGAGTGCCTTGAGTGGAACTTTGACCTCCGTCTCATCCGCTGGGATGGTAACCGCTTCCGTGGTGAATCCTTCTGGGACATCGATCGGTGTCAGTGTGACTTCATCTGTGAAGCCTCCCCGCCGGACTATCGTTAAAGTCAATATCGCTTCCTTTGTCTGCGCATCTTCGTTTTTCGCTGTTTTGGTGTCTGCTGCTGGGTTAGTTTCCGTAAGTGCCACCGTCTCAACTTCAGACACTGCGGTTGCGGGGAAGACGATGCTAAAACGTAAAGGCTCAACCGTTACAATAAAGGGTGCCTCGACGATAGTCAAAGGGATGGCAGGTGTGGATTGTTTGACCGTCTCGCCATTGACAGTCGCTGTTCCGGTAACGGAAATATAACTTGTACCGGGTGTCGGCAGGACGGAAAATTCCTCCCTCCGTTCAAAAGTCCCAGCTTTAACCGAAATCATTGCTTCTGTTCTGCCCTCTGCGATAGTGACAATTTTTTTAGAAACAGGGTCAGGAAGTGCTGAAACGCGATTTGGAAGTCCTGATACCGATAATGTGATCGGACCAACGAAGTCGGCGCGGCGACTCGCAGTCACGTGTAGGTCAACCGTTTTGTTGTGCACAGCACTTAATCCGATCTCTGCAAGTGTCAGCGTGAATTCCGGCGCATCCATCACGGTGAGTAAGACTGGCGATGGAGTGGCAATGCGCTCTATCTGGCGACCCCCAACGGCACAAACCCCAACGATGGAGACCGGTATGAGTCCGAGGGGGGCATCCGATGGAGCAGTTATCGTAAGCATTGCCCGGTTTTGGTCTGCTCCAATGATAGTCGAACTCACATCAAAGGATTTCGGAAGGTCTGGACAAAGTAGGCGAATCGGACCGGCAAATTGGTCGAGTCGCGTAACATCGATCTGCAATGTAACACTGCTACCTCTACTCACACGCGGGTTATCCATAGAGGTCGGAAGATTCCGAAGGTCAAGAGCAACGACACTGAGCTCGCAATCTGGTTCCAACGGGCGGATGTTTAATCTATACGGGTAGGTTTCACCACCTTGCTTGTTCAGGTCTCGAATGGCGATAGAATACTTTCCAGCTTCTTCAAAATTCCAGTCAATACGGGCATCAGCACTGATGGCATCGTCGTTCACCATTAAGACCTGTTCTTTACTGTCATTCCATGCCATTTCTTCCGAGCCTTCCATCGGTTTTCCGGGACCGTAAAGCGTGAGCAAGGCATCAAGGTTCGACGACAGTTTATTTGCCTCTACCTCAAAAACGAGGAATTGTGGCTCGTCAATCTCAAATGAAAACCAGTCAACATCACCGGATTTGTCGATTTTCCCATTGAGCGTTATCGGCGTCGTTACGGCATTCGCGTTGCCAGTCGTGTTGTTGGGTTCAGTCTCCACGCTTTCCATCCAATTTCCAATAGTGAATGGGTGTGGATTGGTAGCGAACCCGGAGGGTGTCTGGACCCGCAGAGATTGCTCGCCTGCTGGGGTTTCGGCCCCTATTGAAACCTGTATGGATTCTACTGTGTCGAGGTTCGCGCCGCTGACAGTAATCGTATTCTCGGTGCCCCGTTGTCCACCAAGGGGGAAAATAGTCTCCAGATACGGCAATTCGCCGATGCTCAAGCGATAACTGTAGCCGTCTCCGCCTTTGTAACGAATATCTCGAATATAAACCGTATATTTCCCAGTTTCAAGGGCAGTGTAATCCAAAACAGAGTCAAAGCCATCACCAAGTCCGCTGTTCGCAACCTCAGTCCCGTGAGTATCTCGGAGAACGAGGTGGGAATCAAGCAACGATCCTATTCGCTGTGCTGTTACTTCGCAAATAAGCCGGGTATCCTTTTTCAGTTGAAAGGTGAAACTATCTTCATCGTCAATTGAATCGATTGTGCCGTTCACGGTAACTGGCAGCGCAAGCCAGTCGGCTTCCGTTGTAGACGAGTCTTCCGCCCCTGATTCTTCTGTCTCTTCTTCGGTGATTTCTTGCAGGTTTCCAACAACGAAGCTACCTGCGTTGGAAACACCATAAGGGGTGACGACGCGTATCTGCTGGATACCTAACGGTGCATCCGGGGCGATCGTCACGAATGCGAGTAACTGCGCGTCACTCGGAATACTTCCAGAAACGCCAACACCGTTGAAAACGACAGCGGCTTGCCCCGTTTTTTCTCTAATTTCTGCGGTAATACCCTTTCCGCTGAACCAAACCGCTGTTGCTGTGCCGAGGTTTGTGCCTGTGAGTGTGACTTCTACGCTTCGTCCTTGTTGACCGCCTTGTGGGAAGACAGCCGTCAAGGTAGGTTGCACCTGCGCGTGCGCAAAACCAATCGTTAGGAGAAAGATCGCTATGACGAGAAAGGGCTGTTTTGTTAAGAAACCAAGGATCAGTGCCCCAGCCTGTCTTCTATGTTTCCGAAATAGCGTATTCGGCATTTTTGATTACCTCATTCGTGGTTGTCAGTTGTCGGTCACAAGAGGTGTTAGACAATATAGTAAGCTTCTTTTATAGTAAAATCCGAAAACAGGTTCACACGTGTAGCATAGCCTGTTAGGCTGTGGCATCAAACACGGCAGTATAAGAAGCTGTGGAGGCTCAAGAAGATGTCTCGACCGTCCTTTCTTCTACAGAGAGCTTGACACTGAAAGCATTGCAACTCCCTTTCACATTCTGTGGTCTCCCGGTAGCACACAGTCGAAACAACTCGCCTTGTTCAAAAGGATACGTGATTTTTCCGGTTTTTTCGGGGTAAATACCCCATTCTATGGCGAGTACACCGAGGGCACCGAGTGCCTCCATGTAAGCTTCGCCTACTTGACTCTCCCAGACAGAGGCAAGGATGCCTTCAGGTGCTTTTTCTGTTGGGAGTGTTTTGTCGCCATCAAATAAGTAAAAAGTTCCTTCCGCCTTACCTCTCCCGACTTTGATATCCAACGTAAGCGTGCCACCGTCTTCAAACGCTGTAGTATCAATCTCTACGATGGTGTAGTCTTGATGCGGGACCATAGGGGTCTGAAACGTGTCCATTATCTCCGATGAAGGGCACGCGGGGGTGAGAACAATTCTACCCAGTCCAGGGCTTTTTCCTCGTAGAGCTCCCGATAGGAATAGACGGTACCCCTCCGTTTCGGAGAGTCCCCTATCCCTGCTGTCTTTGTCGAGTTCATTGACAAGCTGCCTTCCCAGCAGTTTAAGTTGAGGTGAGATGACGAGACTGTCTACTGGCGAGTGTATCTCCCACCCATTTATAATCGCTTGTGCCAAGGGATGTGTTGTATCAACTCCCTTAAAGCCGTGCTGGATTCTCTGGGCAAGGTAGGCGCGCTTGTTTGGCGTGCGCCCGAAGGCAACATTGGACACCCATGTGTTGATAAAATGTTCGTTCAAGAATTTGATGTTTTGTTCGTCGGATAGAGCACCTGACCTCAGGCCTTTACCACTCCCTCAGCAAGCTTCGTCTGCCAAGGGACCGTCTATAGAAATAACATGAATCGGTTTCTGCTGCGCTTGTGCCAATTCCAATGCCGACTCCATCGAGACCCAATCGATGTGCTCCGATTTGTAAAACTGGCAGTTTAGCGCGCGCTCGGCTTCCGCCTGTGTAATGCCAGTAGAATCGCTCATTTCGCTGTCCAAGCGGGTCGTGACATCTCGTAGAACGTCTTCGGCACCAGCACGGAGTTCCATTTGTGCACAGAAACCGGTATCCACAATCCAGTTGGAGTCACACCAACTCTTTTCGTCCTCCCAGCTGACCTCAAAGTTCACTGGACCTTCTGGAACGTGCATCTGAAAAAACGAGACTGTCTCTTCTGGGCGGTTGATAATGAGATGTCCCGTAAACCGTGAAGGTGTGAACCAGCCATCACCTAACTTGAATTCTGCATGAATACGGAACAGAATGTCCGCGAATTCATCAGTGTAAGCACGCAAGCAAGCCCACAACCCGGGGGTCCCACATTCGCCTTCCGAATAGCGCATATCCAAATCTGAATTTGGATGAAGTTGTCGGAGCAGTGCAAGGGCACCTGCTTGTTCAATCTGCCAAACACTTCCAACAGCCACCGCTTCGTTTGGTAGAAACGAGCGAAAAACGGATGCCGAGTACTCCTTTTCTGGCACGGCAACTCGGAGATTCGCCAACCCGTCCCACGCAAACTCCACATGGTAGTTAGATTGGGTGTATTCAATCGGGGCAATGAAACCTGTGACGAAGACTTCGGTACCACCACCAATATTAAGAGCAATTTTGTTGGGGATTAGGTCCATGTTTGTAGAAGAGTTATCGGAAGAATAGTAGTCAGCAATCAGCAAGAGGGATAGGTTCATCAGAAAACCTCTTTGCTGAAAGCTGACAGTTGAAAACCGATGGCTAATGCCCTGATAACCAATTAGAATATGCCAGCAATCGGTTCGCCTTTCACCAATTCGCGTGGCTGATCCAAATGGTTGTACACGATGGTGTGCGGGTCGATACCGAGCGTATGGTAGACCGTCGCAAGGATGTCTCGCGGATGCACCGGGTTCTCAAGCGGCGTTGAGCCTGTTGCATCGGACTTCCCGTAGACTTGTCCCCCTTTAACGCCAGCACCTGCAATCAGACCTGTGTAACAATAGGGCCAGTGATCGCGTCCATCAGGTGCGTTGCTGTTACCGGAGGTGCTAATACCCATCCGCGGAGAGCGTCCGAATTCACCGATCGCTAAGACGAGCGTGTCATCCAGCATACCGCGTTGGTCCAAATCTTCGAGCAGTGAGGAAACGGCACTATCTAACTTCGGGCAGTGAAGGTTTTTCAAAGGACCGAAGTTCGTTGCGTGCGTATCCCATGCCGTGGTATTCGGATCACCGTTAGCAACAGAGGGCCAGTTCACTTGCACGAAACGGGTGCCTGCTTCCACCAAACGGCGGGCGAGGAGTGCGCTCTGTCCGAACGTGTGTCTACCGTAACTATCCCGGACCCCGTCCGGTTCTTGTGATAGGTCGAAAGCGTTGCGTGCCCGCTGCGACAAGATGAGATTATACGCCTTCTCATAATACTCGTTCAAAGCGTAGGAGTCCGCTACCTTATCAATTTCGGGCATCCCGGCGTTGATTGTCTCAAGGAGATTTTTACGCCGTTTCAGACGCACGGGTGGTACCTCTGGACGTAGGCTCAGATCGTCAAGGTTAATTTCTTCATTCGGGTCTTGGAAGAGGAAATACGGGTCGTATGCCCTACCAAGGAAGCCAGCATTTCCACCTTTACCAATGATATTACTCTCCTGCATCGGGCGCGGGAGTTGCACTGCAGCGAGCATCGGTTCATCAGGGGGACGATAGTTTGCAATATGCGATGCGGCGTTCGGATGGTCAGCTGGGGACGGCGGATCGAGCTGTCCGGATGGCGCGACCTTGTCCGGTGTTTCACCCGTTACCATTTGGTACATCGCAGCGGTGTGGTTGAAAAGTCCCGCTGGTGTGTAACTTACGGAACGGATAAGACACGCTTTATCCATCTGTTGTGCTAAACGCGGCATCGTTTCGGACAACTGGATTCCCGGCACGTTGGTCGGAATCGGATTAAATTCACCGCGAATGTTCGACGGGGCTTCCGGTTTCGGATCCCAGATGTCAAGGTGGCTCGGACCGCCCTGTAAGAAAAGAAGGATGACCGAATTGGCTTTCCCCCATCCGTTGAGTGGCTTAGCGGGATCAACTGTTGTATTCGCGTTGGCTTGGAGTGACAATACCTGTGGCAAACTAATGCCGAGCATCGCCGCACCACCGACACGTAGAAATTCACGACGTGAGAACCCGTCACATAAGCGTCCGGGTAGTTGTGGTAACGATAACATCTATTGTTTCCTCCATTTATTGGCTATCGATCTTCAGTTTTTCGTTTAACAAAACCCTCTTGTAACCGACAACCGATAATCGATGACTATTTAGCGATTGAATAAGAAAGCGGGACTGTTAATAAGTGCCCACAACAAGTCTTGCGCCCCCTCTTCCTTAGATTCGGCGTTCGCAAGATGTTCAACCGCCACAGCGTATTCGTTCTTCTCCGGTAACCGAGAAAGCGTTGCGAGGTAGAGCTCCTCGACGAGAATTCGGTCATCGTGATTCGTTTGGATGAGTTGTGCAATACGTCCTTCTGGATCGATGAGTGACTCTGCAACCGTTGGTCCATTAATAAGATTCATTGCGTGTGCGAGGCTGACCTCAGTGGTGCGTTCACATTCACACGAAGTTTCGCGTTCAGGTCTGCCAAACAACTTCAAGAATCCGTCGTCTTTGACTTTGCTGTCTGGTAACTGCACTGCCCGGAATTTCTTCGGCATCTCTTCAAACCGTGGTCGGCTTCCTGTCGCGATGCCGATGGCATCTAACAGTTGTTCCGCCGTCAAGCGTCTGGCAACTGCATGCGAAAAGTTAATCGTATCCGCCCTGTTCCACTTGTTCGTTATGATACTCTGTTGATAGGTTCGAGAACGTGTGATTGTCTTCATAATATGTTTTATGTCAAATCCACTGTCCACGAAGTCCTTTGTTAAGGCATCAAGCAATTCAGGGTTCGTCGGTGGGTTACTGGTGCGAATATCATCTACAGGTTCGATAATCCCACGTCCCATGAAGTAACTCCAGATGCGGTTCACACCTGCCCGAGCGAACATCGGATTCTCTTCGGAGGTAAGCCATTCTGCGAGCATTTCACGCTTATCATCAGTTTCCGATCCGACTTCTCCGAAGGGTACCGAGGGTTCAACCACTGCTAACGTCCGCGGGTGTTTCACAGGTTCGGTGGTATAATTGGCATAGACGACCTCATCGCCTGCGAGTTGCCCCGGTTTGACCCTGACATCCGCGAAAAATGCGCCGAGTTCGTAGTACTGGTTTTGCGTCCACTTTTCAAACGGATGGTCGTGACATTTATTGCAGGAGAACCGAACACCTAAGAAAAGTTGGGTCGTATTTTCCACTGCAGCCGTGTATTCACGGGAGACACGGAAATAGTTCGCCGCAGGATTCGTGTAGGTACTACCGGTTGCGGTAATCAGATTTCGGACAAACTCGTCATACGGACGATTCTCGGCAATGGCTTGATGGATCCACTGCTGGAAAAGCCATATCCCGCGCTCGCCGAGGAATTTACGGTTAGACTGCAATAAATCGCCCCATTTATGTGTCCAGTGGTCAACAAACTCCGATGTTTCGGCGAGGGCATCGATAAGTTTTTCCCGTTTGGCTTTAGAGGCGGTGGTATCGGATAAGAAACTCCGCACCTGTGCCGGAGTCGGTGGGAGACCCGTCAGATCGAAATAGATGCGCCGTACAAACTCTTCATCCGTACAAAGTTCAGAAGGTAGGATCTTCATCCGCTTCAGTTTATTGTGAACGTGCGTATCAATATAGTTGTATTCAGAGGTTTTAACCCACTTGTAACCCGCCCTGTCCCCCATAACGATGATGCCATTCGTGCTATAAGCACCTTCATATCGGGTGAGGATAGCAGTTTCGCCGCGGCGTTCTGCGGTTACGACACCGTCGTCTGTGACCTTTGCCACTTCATTGACACTACTTGTGAACTTCGCTTCACGGGTGACATCCCGTGTTGTGCCATCGGGATAGTGAGCGATCACTATAAGTTGTTGCCTCATACCCGGCGTTGTGAGTTCAGCTGAATCTGGTATTACCTCCAACCTTTCGACGCGTTTTGTAGTATGAACGTCAGGAATAACGCCTTCCGCTATCCATTGACGGATAATTTCATAATCCCGACCCCCTGGGACGATTACCTGCCCGCCTTTGTGCGGCACCTCGGATGTCGGTTTCAGTAACATCAGACTCTGTTCGGGGAATGCCCGGTTAAACCGCCGTCCGGATATGTCCTCGATTAAAAGTTCATAGTCGAAATCGGGGTCGTAGCCACGGAGTGAGAGTTTGAACCCATTTTTGCCCTTTGCTGCACCGTGACATGTGCCGTTGTTGCACCCAGCATGGCTCAAGAGAGGCATGACATCTCGCACGAAACTGACAGGTGGTGCATCCATACTTTTAACATTCACGGGCAGTTCGGTGCTGATACCTTTGACAGTCACCTTAATTTTTGTTGTGCCCACCGCCATCGGGAAGATATAACCATCTTCATATACCTTCACCCCTGCAGTTGTGGGTGTCAGTGCAGCCCAGGGTGTTACGTCTACCCATGTGCCACTTTTCGTTTTTCCTGACACAAGCACCCGTCTACCGTCACG
This sequence comes from Candidatus Poribacteria bacterium, assembly GCA_007571305.1. Lineage (GTDB taxonomy): Bacteria > Poribacteria > WGA-4E > WGA-4E > WGA-3G > WGA-3G. The sequence goes on from RKRR01000028.1 coordinate 49,318, forward strand.
CGCGTGCTCCAATGTCAGTGCCTCAGGATGAACTTTCAACGCTTGCACTGTCGGGACTTTTGCACTTGCAGGCTGCTCCATCTCGCTCAACGCAGTCAGTTGGAACGTGAGACAGATAGAGAATGCAACAAGGAATGTTGTTACAAGGTTAGACCTGGGTTTCATCAAAAAACTCGGCGTGCGACCCCCGGCTGTAATCGACGGAGAAGACGCCGTCCTCCTTTTTAAATTTACCTTGCGGTTCGGTCAGGTGGATTGGGTACATCGCGTTATTCTAAAGTATATCCACCTGTACCGTTAATGGACACTGAATCGTCGTTAATTTGTCTCAAGTTACTACTTGTCTTCGTTCTATATTAACCTAAAATGTAACATTATTTTCACTTTTTTTATCGCCAGTGTAGAGTTGTTAGATTCAGAGGCGAACACCTCGCGCTACTTCTGATTCTTCAGTTGTCCCCACACGATTGGCAGCTTACCGCCAGCGGAAACCTCCGCAAATTCCGATTCACTTGCTAACCAGTTGATAACGTTTTCTGTAAGTTTCTCTATTTGATCAATACTCTCGTTGTTCTTATGGAAATTCGGGAGCCGCCAGTTCATGTTAAAAACTTTACCGTCCCCAGTTTCCCAATAACCGAATGCTGCGATTCTATCCTTGTAATCAGTCCCGCCCTCCCAAGCATTCGCGAGCGTCGTAAAATTCTTCCAAATCGTGTCGAAATAGTCACCACTTACTGGATATCCAGTTGAATTGACCCGAATCCAATCCTCGACTTTCGGTGTTTTCCCATCAACATTCTCGAGTCCATCTACCAACCCGAGTTCCAGCGTCTCTTTGAGGACGATAATACCGACATTACTTCCATCGTTTTCGACGGGCCCAAATTTTCGTGGTTGCGCGTCTTCTAATCCTAACGGCGTAGCGTATCGGATAGCCGCGCCTGTCAGCAGCACTGCGCCACCGCTTTCAGCGTAATCTAAGAACGCATCAATTTCTGCGTTGGATAATCCCCCCGGATCTTTATCGCCATCATGCCACCAGACAACAGCGAACTCCTTGAATTTGTCGCTTTTCAAGTCTGCTTTGGCGAGTTGTTCTGTTTTAAACGTCTTTTCAGCGAATTCCAATGCGGGGGCAGTAAAGTCGCCTTTGTCGCCAAGATAGATAAACCCGACTTCTACTGCTGCGTTGCTAATACTTATACCACAAAGGAGAAGAAATGTCAAACAAAATGCCGTTTGGCGAAGCTTATGAACCAAACCTTGCCATTTAAAAGCCGGTTTCATGGGTACTCCTTGTATCTTTACACAAAGTGATGCTACTGATAGCATCCTCCAAAAATGGCGTTGATTTTCGTATCGGATTTCTCTTTTCTCTAATTTGTCCTATAGGACTTACGCAATAATGTTTGACATAACCTCATAGACGGGGTAATATGTTCTGCGAGGAGGTTGCTAAAAATGGTCAGACCCACACGTCTACATTA
>RKRR01000188.1 GCA_007571305.1 Candidatus Poribacteria bacterium
GTAGAATTAACAGGAAAATAAAACGGAAACATCTATATACCTCTAAGCCATATAAAGTTACCAGAAAATAAATCTAAAATCAACTGTTTGTATAGGGATCAGCTAGTGCTTCGTCGGCTTTGAACTTAGGACCAGGTCGTAATAGTGGAATTTACCGCACGTTCCTAACTGGTAAATCCTGATTTAGATGATTAACCAGCACGTTCAATAGACCAATGCCGATCTGTGCTTTGGACAACAACTGCCCCCGGCATATCCATTTGCGTTAGCATTTCGTTGACTTCGGCAATGGTGAACGCAGCAAGGAAGGAGTCATAGTATAATTTCTGTTGGTAAGGGGTATCGTCCGTGGCATACAGATCCACAAAGGCTTGCGCATCCGCTGGCGTTTCAGGACGGATCAGGTCGCGGATAAGAACAGTGCCTTGAGGACGAGCAACTCTGCCCATCTCTTTGAGTGCACGCATCGCGTCATGGATGTGATGCACAATGCTGTTTGAGATGAGTCCATCAAAGGTGTTGTCGGAGTAGGGTAGGGTTTTGGCATCGACGAGTTCAAGGGTTATGCGATCAGTGAGACCGGCATTGGCGACGTGCTGCTTTGCTATCTTCAGCATCTCCTCGGACAGGTCGATAGCAGTGATGTGGATATCAGGACAACGTTGGGCGAGCAAAATAGGAATCTGTGCTGGACCGGTACCGACATCAAGAAAATGTCCAGTGCTCGCCCCGAGTGCGATAACGCGGTCTACAAAAGCGCGGTCAACCTCACCGTGCTCCATCGCATCGTAGGCTTCGGCGGCTTCCGCTGTGTCCATAACTTCTGGCTCTACAATTCGGTTCATTCTCTGATTCTCTGATGAGTTGATCGACAGTCAATGCATTTTGGTAAATTTGGTCAGGTTGAAATTGGGTGTACATCCCAACTGCCATTGCATCCGTCGGTTTAATATTCTCCAGAGCGAGTTGAAAGGCTGCATGTGGCTCGTTTCTCCCCGCCGCTAACACTTTGATAGCGATTATCGGCATCGGTATTGCCTGTATCGCGGTGAACGCGGTATACCGATCGTCCGGCAGATAAAGCTCCCTATGTTTCGTATGATTATACAACGCACAGACATAGAAGTCAACATCGTATCCTTCAGTGTAGCAGTCCTTGAGAATCTGCGGATCATGTGTACCGAGTCCGACTGCACAACCGAGGTCTCGGATCCGTTTGAGTCCATCGCGTAAGGAACCGAGCCGTCCTTCAGCATATAACTTATCGGTTGTGCCACCGTGGTGATAGATAGCAATCGGTTTATAGCGAGCGATAATCTGTAGGTAGTCGGCGAGGTTCGCGTATTCTGTATCTTTTGGTGTTTGGGCGATCCACTGAATGGTGCCACCGGCGTTCCAGTATTCGTTGAGAGTCCGCATGATATGTCTATCGGCGCGAGCGAGGACGGTGTTAATGCCGTTCTCCTCCGCTTGCCGGAGGTCTGCCATAATCTGGCGCGTCGTATAGTAATCCTCCATGGCTTCCGATGCCGCCATGGAGCGGTGTGAGATACCACTATACGGATTACCACCAATAATAAGTCGTGTGACGCGATGGGATGCAATGGAAATTGTAGGTAGTTTCATCGTCTTATTTTTTCGAATTAAGGTCTCTTAAGGAAAACGCGGAGGCTTGCTCCATCTTTGTTAACGTTTTATAAATTACACCGTCTGAATGCGTATAAAACATAAGTTCGTAGATATCATCTGTAGGCAAAGGGACCACTGTTGCTCTATTCAAAGCCTTGGAGGGTTGTCGGGAAAGGATGCTGTTATTTTGTGCAGTAAGAAACGTCTGTGCAGGTATATGCCAGATATAGATACGCGATCCTGCATCGTCGTCGCTGATCCCGTGCGGTGCTCCCCACTTCTGAATCGCCTTTGAAATGTGTTTTCCCATCAACACTTCCATGGTTTGCCGTACTTTTTCATCTGGGGATGGTGGTGCCAACTCTGGTGGGTTCATCAAAAGTGATGGTGTCGTACATCCCACAGCCAAGAAACTTGTGATCAATAGAAAGTATAAAGCGAATGTAAGCCTGTTCATTTTCAAAACTCCTGATGATTTGTGATTTTCCATTACTGATAGACCCGAATTTCCCGAATCGCAACATCCTCAAAGGATACTTTAGTTTTACCAGTCAATGGCTCTCGTGTAGCATGTGCCAAATTACGATTGACATAGACAGCAATTCTTAGCACCCGCACGGGTCTGTCCACGTTGACGCGTATAACCGCGCCGTTTTCGGATCTAGCAATCTTATGACTTCTCACTGGCTCAAAGTGGTGTGATTTTTCATCCACTATCTCTTCGGTCGATGTGTCTACCGAGAGACGATAAATGTTTGAAACCGGATGCACATCAATATAAGCGACAGGCGTAACCGTATCAAGTTGAATCAATGCCTCAGTCTTATCTTTACCTTCCACCCAGTCGCCATGTCGGAGACTGGGCCTATAAGCAGTGTTCCCCTTTTCAACAAAGCCTTTTACCTTTAGGAAGCTGGTTGTGGCAAGATTACCATCAACGAGTTTTGGATACGCCTTGCAGGATAGGTGTGTAGTCTCTATACGTCTTGGAAGTTGTGCGCAACTTACCGTGAGTAGACACACTCCAATTGCTATGCATATCCTCAAAGAACAGACTCTACTCGACATGGGTTTTACCTCCGTTTCATTCGTAAATATCTCTACTTCCATTTAAATTCACTCGCGGGGTCGTGCTCCTTTTTTATATCGGTTTTGTAAACTGTACCGTTTGGACGCGTATAGAACGTGAGTTGATAGGTATAGCCAGTTGATATGTATTTTCCACCAACTACTCCTGAGCTGCCAAAGAGATTTCGGGGACAGAATTGATGATCTTGTTGGACTAAGAAAGTGTCCACAGGTATTTGCCATGTATAAGTTTGCCAGCCTGTCCCATCGCCGGTGACTTCGTTCGGTGATCCCCATTTCTGAATCGCTTTTGAAATATGTGTGTCCTTCCATACGGCTATAGTTCGCTGCATTTTCTCTGCTGACGAGAGTTCTGAAGTAGAAGGATGTGACCTATGCCGCAAATGCACCGGTGCTGTACATCCTGCAAGCAAAGTGCCTGTGATAAACGCTAAGTATAAAGGGAATGTAAATCTGTTCATTTCCAATCCCCACTTTTGATTTCGCCCCATGTAGTTGTGAGTAACTGCGGTTGTGGCGATACAGGTAAAGCCGACGGGTCAAACCAATCGCCTACATAATTACTGCCATCACGCGTAAGTTGTGTAATGCCACGCGTCACCACATTGATTTTGAAAATATGAGATTTGCCTCCAATCGATTGGGAATAGAGAAGTTCATCACCCGACGGCGACCAAGTGAGCATCTTTGTCCGCATTACAACCAGCACGTCAACAATCTGTTGAAGTCCACTCCCATCTCGATTGACGATGAATATCGACTGCTGCGGGGGTTCTCGTCTATACAAGGCAAAAGCGATTTTGTTATGAACAGGCGACCACGTCGGTTGCCACCTTCGCGCGTCATCATCCGGTAGAAGCGTCTCCTGTTTGCGGGTTTTTAGATTGATAAATCGGATTTGGCGACTCGCCCAATGAATCTCATCTAACACAACATACGCAATTTCTGTGCCATCCGGAGACCAAACAGGCTCTGTGCCATCCGCGTTTTCCATTACAACAACACGATTTACCGACGTTCCGTCTGGCTTGGCAGTATAAAGGGTTGTCCGTTTCGTGTCACGGTCCAGTTGAGCATAAACAATTTTTTCCCCATCAGGGGACCAAGCAGGATAGTCTCTGTATGCGGGTGCCGTTCGAAACATGGGTCGCTCCCCCAGTCCATCAGTCCGCATCATATAAAGGTCACGCTCCCCACCTCGATCAGAAACAAAGAGGATCTCCTCGCCTGTTGGTGAGAAGACTGGATTGAGATCGCTTGCGCGGTGATTGGTTAATCTCACCTGTTGACTTCCATCGGGATTCATCATATAGATTTCCCAATTGCCATCCCGATTGGAGGAAAAGATAATTTTCTCGGTTGCGAGCGGTTTCGCAGAGACAGAACACAGCAATCCTAAACTCAAAAAATAAAAAAAGAAAACATGCAGCACTTTCATGGGAAATCTCCCTAAATCATTACTCTTGTTAAGGCAAGTGATTTGCCTTCTGATTCAAAATATTCCGGGGTCTGCCCCGGTGTCCTTATGGAGATCTGTCTAAGGGATGTCAGTTTCCCTATCAAGTTCATAAAAAAGATGGGCAGCGTCCGCTTTTTTACGCATTATCCTTTCGGAGTATGGACATGAACTCATCTATTTTGGCTTCTGTCGGTTTTGTACCGTGATATTTTTCAAACTGGTACTCGAATAACTTTCTTTGCACGGGGATAGGCGCGTCCCCGTATATCATATAGAAAGGGACACCTAAAGATACCATGTCTCGTTTGCTTTTGAGGGACGCGCCTGTGCGTGGATCTGGCCAAAGCCGATTTTGTGCTTCAAGAAAGGCAATCTCTTCATCAAGCGTTAGCGGTATCCATAAATCCATCTTGAGTTGCATGTCTACAAAGGTGTGAACCTGCGGTTTCTCCCCGAACTGCTTCAGGAGTTGCGCACGCATGTATTCCGCATGTAAGACAGGGTCTTCTGTCTCCGGCCATCGATTCGGAATGTTCCTTTTCCCAGTGCGGAGTTCCTCACGAAAGTGTTCTACGCGCAATTGGAAAGCCGCGAGTTCTTCGGGGCCGGGCACCTCCCAATTTGTGTAATCTATTGTCTCCCCCTGTTTTTCTGTCAGTTCCCCCGCTGTTGGGATTACGGGTAGGAGAGTTTCAGCTGTCTCTTCATTCTCTCCGCAACCTATAAGACATAGGGTGAAGAGACAGAAAAAACCAAGAGAAATCATCAGCTCGCGGTATCGGTGGGAGAAAGAGAGATATTTCATTTTTCGTCCGCCTCGTATATCACTTCAACAGAACTTACGCAATTTTGACCATAGGACGTTTGATGAGAGCGAGAACCCGTAAAAAAACACAGGTGTCCTCGTGGCACAACCTAACAGGTTATGCTACAAAAGAACAA
>RKRR01000007.1 GCA_007571305.1 Candidatus Poribacteria bacterium
AAAGAGGCAATTTTTAGGGATATAACTCCTAAATCCTCCTTATCAGGGGGACTTTAATTGGAAATGTGTCCCCCCTGAATATTTATCAAACTCACGTTACTGTAGTGTTGACTTTATTATCTTTTAAGGGTATTCTATCTACGTAGTTTCTGCTATCCTCATGAGGGTAGGAGGCGTGTTGACAAGTTCTATATTGTATTGACAGAAGACAGGAGGAGAAATATGAGAATGGCTATTGGATTCTCGAAGTTAGTTTCCCTGAGTCTCATGATACTTTTGGGGATCGTGTTTTCGTTACCAACGGACGCTGGCACTCAATTGTGGGACTTTGAGGAGAAGCATGAGGATTGGAAAGTCGCGAACGGAAATTGGGAAATCAAGGGCGGTATCTATCAACTCGAAAGAGGTGGTAAAGCCGAACACTCCCTCGTCGGCGAAGAGGATTGGGACGACTACACCGTCGAAGCCAAGATTCGGCTGGACGAAGGAAATTGGGCAGGCTTAATCTTTCGAGCGCAAAGTGAGCATGAGTACTACGTCTATTACCTGAACGTTCCGAACAACAAGTCTGAACTTTGGAGACATAACAAGGGGGCATGGGATTCGCGTCAAGCGATTACCAGCAATATCCCTGCCACGAAAAAAGTGAAGATAGAGAACGAAGAGTGGCTTGACGTTAAAGTAATCGTCGAAGGCGGCATCTTCCAACTGCATATCAACGGTGAACTTCAGAGTGAACAGAAAGACGATACCTATAAAAAAGGTAAGATCGGTGTGTGGGGATGGGAGACTGCGGCGAGTTTTGACGATGTCATGATTACCGGTGATAATGTGATAGATACGCTTGCCGTTGATGCGAATGACAAGCTCGCAACAACGTGGGGACGACTTAAAAGGGTCTACTAAGGCATTCCGTAACGTAGGAAACCGTGGGTCTCCTGCGTCCGAAGATACACAACCTCACAGGTTGTGCTACAAAGATAGCAACTTCGGTTAGTGTATAAGTAATTGTTATCACCACAACAGGAGCGACTATAATGAAATATCTGTTTTCAACTGCTTTGGTGTGTTGTTTCCTCGTACTCGTAGCCTCTTTTGCTTTTGCCGGCGAACAGTCCTGGTCATTTGAGTCAGAAGCAGACGACTGGGCACCGGCGAACGGCTCTTGGAGTATTGAGGACGGCATATATAAACTCGATAAGGGCGGCAGAGCCGAGCACTCCCTCGTTGGTGACACTGCATGGGAAGACTACACTGTCGAGGCGAAAGTGCGCCTCGATGAAGGAAACTGGGCGGGTGTTGTTTATCGAGCTCAAAGCGAGATGGAATACTACGTCTACTATCTCAATGTCCCAAATAACAAGACAGAACTTTGGCGACATAAGATAGGGGCATGGGATGCCCGCGACAAGATCGGTGAACTCCCCGGGTCTAATGTCACTATCGCGAACGACGAATGGTTTGACATGCGGGTCGTCGTGGAAGGCAATTCAATGAAACTCTGGATTAACGGTGAAGAGCAGGGTGAACTCAAGGATGAAACCGGTGCTGGGTACCCCGCTGGGCAAGCCGGGGTTTGGGCATGGGAAACAGCAGCGAGTTTTGATGATGTCAAGGTCTCCGGGGATGCTATCGCCGGTCTTGTTCCGGTGGAACCACTGGATAAATTGACGACCACGTGGGGATACCTCAAACGGCGTTTTTAGGTGGTGTTTCCATCGCGCCACTGGGACGGTAGCAAGTGGGACGGCAACTTTCCTATTACACAGTTGTGTTGGTGGTACTCTCTGTGTGCCACCTTACTCTCTGGCATGTCACTGTCGCGTTCTCCCAAGAAACGGCTGCTGAGGACATCACAGCGCGGATTCGTGCCTATAAAACAGAACTGGCAATTGACGGTACACGGGTTGAGACTCGACTGCAACTCGCGAAGATTTACCTCCAAATTGAGGCTTACGCGGATGCAGTTAACGAGTATCGTCACATAATTGCGTTGATGGAGGTGAACCCAGTCTCCGAAGGCGAAAGAACCGAACGCAACGCGGATCTTGCCGCTGCTTACCACGGTTTGGGATTGGCATATACCGGGCTTGAGAAATTTGAGGATGCCATTGCGGCATACCAGCGAGCGATGAGGAACGTTTCCGATTGGGCACATACCCACGCGGCTTTGGCGAGTGTCTACACAAACATGCACCGTTATGCCGAAGCTCTCGACGCTTACAAAGTCGCAGTTGTCTTGGATCCGAACGATGAGATGATCCATCATCAACTTGGGAATGTCTATAGCAAACGCGGTGAACGTTCCGCAGCGATGCAGCATCAACAACGCGCAATTGCTATCGCACCGGAATTCGCAGCAGCACACTATCAGTTAGGGCTCCTCTACGCACAAGAAAAGCGGTGGACTGATGCGATTGCTTCCTATCGGAAGGCATACACACACGACGAGATGTTAGTTGAGGCACTCTATAACCTCGCGCAAGCGTCCCTCCGCGTTGGAAATCCGTCTGCGGCGCGTGAGCAGATGGCACTGTTTGAGAAACGCAAAGCGACATTGACCCCGCTGTACCAGTTACGAGGTGCGTTGCAGCGGGAGCAAGGGACAGTTGAACGTGCCCAGATTCTCACGAACATCGCCAGACTGTATCTTAAAAACGGGTTCTATGAAAAAGCGGTCTGGGAGTATCAGAAAGCACTGGGAATGGCCCCCCAACTTGTACTTGCTTACAACGGCTTGGGTATCGCTTATGCGATGCTTGGGAAATACTCAGAAGCCGTTACTGCACAACAGAAAGCGTTAGAACTCCAGCCGAATTTCGCGAAGGCATCCGCAGGACTCGGTTTGGTGTCCCTCAGGCAGAATCAGACAGAAGCTGCATTGGAGCATTACCAACGCGCAGTCGATTCGGATCCCCAATTCTTAGAGGCACATCTAAAGATTGGATTCATTCTGCTGAATCAGGAGCGTTATGCGGAAGCGATTGATACGTACCGGACGATTCTGAAAATTAAGCCCGACGATCCTGAGATATATTACAACTTAGGATTATGCTATGCCCATCAAGCGAGAGTTATTGATGATACGTTTCAATCTTCTGAAGATTTGATGGTTTCTGCACTGGGGGCACTTGAAAAGGCGGTAGAGTTGTCGTTATCTGACACTGATGATTCAAACAAGGCGGAACAATTACCTACACAGCCACCATTTTTGATGGAGGCCTACTACCTCATTGGTGAGCTTCAAGGGAGTAAAGGGGATTTAGATGCGGCGGAGAGGGCTTACCTAACCTCCGGCTTACCGAAGGCCTATCACGCCCTTGCACAGTTAAGGGCAAAGTTCGCAAAGAAAAATGAAGTAGGTGGCGAACGCGGTATGGATTTAGAAATTGCTCGACGTTATGCCGAGGAAGCTATATGCTTGGATCCGAACGTCGCGAGTTATTACAATACGCTTGCGCTCATTGATTTTCGGCGCGGTGCCTATCAGCAGGCAGAGAAAGCGATCCGAAAGGCATTGGAACTTGAACCGGAAAATCGGAACTATCGACAAGGACTCAAACAGATTTCTGGTAAATTGGCGGTTGAGTGAGGATTCTATAGACATAACCTAAGTTGCTACGGACACAATTTTAGAGATGCATCTGCTATGTTTCACTGAAAAACGTTCAGGATCCGCAGCAGTTTGTAGCGTAAGAAACCGTTAGTTTGCGTTCTTAAGAGGCACAACCTAACAGGTTATGCTACAAGGGTGGCAACTTGGGTTAGACAGAGTACCGCGAAACCGAATCATCATGAAGATTTGAAAAAATAACTGAAACCCTGCGCGAAACAAAGTGGAGCGCAGTCCAGGAGCGAATAAGAAAAAGATGGCATACGATAGCCTTGCAGAGTTCGTTAAAGCCCTGGATCGAGCAGGCGAACTCAAACGAATTAAAACAAATGTATCACCGGCGTTGGAAATCGCTGAAATCACCGATAGGGTGAGCAAAGCAGGCGGTCCTGCACTTCTCTTTGAAAAGGTTGAAGGCAGCCCAATGCCGCTTCTCATCAATACCTACGGCTCTTATCAACGGATGGCGATGGCTCTGGGCGTGGATGATCTTGGGCAAATTGCGTCGGAAATTGAGGGTATGATAAAATTGGCACCGCCGGATTCCCTCCTCGATAAGATGAAAATTCTCCGACTACTGTCGCAATTGACAAACTTTCCCCCCAAAACCGTGAAAAAAGGAGCGTGTCAAGAGGTAGTCCTTACGGGCGAGGAAGCCTCCTTAGATGTGTTGCCGCTCATTAAATGCTGGCCCCTCGATGCCGATAAATACATCACCTTGCCCCAAGTTTTTACGCATAGCCTGAAAACGGGGCAAAGGAACGTTGGGACATATCGTCTACAGAAAATAACACCCTATGCATTAGCGATGCACTGGCAGATTCATCACGACGGTGCTGCTCATCATCGTGAATATCGACAAGCTGAGCAACAGATGCCCGTAGCAATCGCACTCGGCGGAGATCCTGTGATGTCTTATATCGGTACGGCACCCCTTCCGTCTGGGATTGATGAGCTTTTATTCGCGGGGTTTCTCCGAAAATCGAATGTGGAGATGGTACCTGCCAAGACGATTGATATGCTTGTGCCTGCAAACGCGGATATCGTGATCGAAGGGTACATCGAGCCAAATGAAACCTGTATAGAGGGCCCCTTTGGCGACCATACCGGATTTTACTCCTTAGCAGATGAGTACCCACTCCTTCATATCACGGCGATTACGCATCGGAAAAATCCGATCTATCAGACGATCATCGTCGGTAAACCACCGATGGAGGATTGTTATATGGGCAAGGCAACTGAGCGGATCTTCATGCCGTTGATTAAAACACAACTGCCAGAACTCATCGATATGAATCTACCCTTGTTTGGTGTATTTCACAATTTTGCGCTGATTTCTATTGACAAACGTTACCCGTACCATGCGAAAAAAATTATGCACAGCCTGTGGGGACTCGGGCAGTTGATGTTCAGCAAAATTATCATTGTTGTCGATAAAGATGTTGACGTTCAGAATGTCGAAGAGGTGCTTTTTTATGTCGGAAGCAATGTCGATCCAAAAAGAGATGTGACGATTGTTGAGGGCCCTGTTGATGTGCTGGACCATGCAGCACCCCTTATGGGCGCGGGATCGAAGATGGGCATTGACGCGACAACGAAATGGGCGGAAGAAGGGTATCAACGCGAGTGGCCCCAAGAGATACAGATGTCTGACGAGGTGATTGCGTTAGTCGATGAAAAGTGGAAAAAATACGGTTTTTAGTTGATTGATCCTTTATGCTCTCCATTTCATTACGATCGAAAGAAACCACTGTGTAGTGGGGCAGTGACCAGAATTCGTAGGGTAAAAAATCGCAAAGGAAATCAAAAAAAGGAGAAGAGCCATGGGAGAAACGATTTACGATGTTGCAGTGATTGGTGCGGGACCCGCTGGCGCGCAAGCAGCGGTTTCAGCAAGCCATCAGATGCGGCACGTTTTGGTGCTGCATTCAGGAAAGGTGAGTTTTAATCGGGGTCGTGCTTATTGGTCAAAGTCTGTAGAAATTGAAGATGCTCCAGTCTTCCCCGGTATCATTGGTCCCAACTTTGCGAAGGAACTCATGAAATGGATGGAGAGCCGACCTGTCGTCAATTTCATGCTGGGTTCTGAGAAACGCAAGACAGGCATTGATATACGCGATGGAATGGTTACGAAACTCACACGGAACGGTGACCTATTTGAACTCGAAGCATCTACCAAGACGCTCAAACGAAATACACCGTTGGAGATGGCATCATTTAAATCCCACACCGTCGTTGTTGCTTCTGGATTTGATGATAAGTGGCCCGATATTGAATTCGATCCCAATGCTGAGCGTTTATATAAGCAGTATGCTACAGTATTCCGCTATGCAGGCAATCGAAAAGGATGGCACGTCTGCATCCGTTGCGATGGACACCTGCACGTCAACGAGCATCTTGCCCTCCTTGGTGTTGGTGACTATATCTATGAGGCAGCGATTGGTGCGCAAGATTTTACGGATAAAATCACAATTCTAACAAACGGTAGGCCCCATGGTATGTCCCCATCTGTATTAGAACAGGTGAAAGCACGGAAAATTAATATCATTGAGACAAATATTAAACGGCATATTGGCGAAAAAACGAATCTTTTGGGATTTGAGATGGTTGATGGGAGCGAATTATTTTTCCACGGTTTCCTCGTTGATGAAGGACTCATCCCCAATACGAAGTTTCTTGAGGGGTGGGATTATCAGAAAGATGAGGAAGGCTTGATTGTCGCGAACGAGGATATGCAAATGCTGGACAATAATGGGAAGCCTATTCCCGGACTCTTTGCCGCAGGCGACATCATATCTGGCGAGCGAAATCTGATCGCGACTGCGTTCGCACTCGGACAGGAAGCAGGTTTGTCAGCATCGGACACCTTGCGTCAGTGGCATTTCCCAGATTAGGAGACAGGCAGAAAAATAATGCAAAACGAGCAAAAAGATACCGTCTATATTATTGATACACATGCCGAAATATTTCGGGCTTATTATGCGATCCGTAGCGGATTGACGAGTAGCATCACCGGTGAGCCGACACACGCTGTATTCGGGTTCGCTGGCACACTTATTCGGATCTTGACACAACTTCAGGCAAAATATGTCGTCGCTGCGATTGATACACCGGGGGACACGTTCCGCAATGAACTTTATTCGGAATACAAAGCGAACCGTTCTCCAGCACCTGATGATCTGGTGACACAGATGCATCGCATTATGGAGTTGCTAGAGGCGTTTGGTATCTTAACGCTCGGCAGACCTGAACTGGAAGCGGATGACATCATCGCCTCTGTCACTCAGGTCATACTTGACGATCCAGAAACGTGTGATATTGGTGTTACTATCATTTCTAAAGACAAAGATCTTGAGCAGTTGTTAATCGGCAGTCGGGTTACAATGCTTGACCTCCACAATGATAAGATTATTGACGAGAGGTCGCTATTGGAAACGAAAGGCATAAAACCGTCACAAGTTGTTGATGCCCTTGCCTTAATGGGGGATACCTCAGACAACGTACCAGGCGTTGAGAAAATCGGCTTGAAAACCGCCGCGCAATTAATCCAGCGGTACGGGTCCATTGAAGGCATTTTTGAGAATATTGATGAGATTAAGGGAAAACGGCGCGAAAACTTAGAGAAATCGAGCTCACAACTCGCTCTTTCACGAGAGCTTGTAACCCTGAAGCGGGATGCTCCTTTGGACTTCTCCATAGAGCAGGCGCGTGTCAAACCGCTTGACCTCCAGAAGATTCTTCCACTCTTTCAGGAATTGGAACTCAAACGTTACGAGCAAGTTGTAAGGGGGCTTGCGGGTGGTGATTCTACGTCCGCTGTTGCTCCCACACCTACAACGCGCAAGGAACGAGTTGCGGAGTTAGCTCAGAAAACGGATGCCATTTTGGACAAAGGCGACTATGACACAGCCGAAACAGGGGACTATTCGGCGATCATCACGGTCGACCAACTGAAAGATCTCGTTGACACATTATCAGCACAGGAGATTATCAGTTTTGATACCGAAACGAACGGCTTGGAACGTGAGGCGACGCTGTGTGGGTTAAGTTTCTCCTGGAAACCGAAGCAAGGCGTTTACGTTCCTGTCCGTTCGCCGCAACCTGAAGAGCATTTGGATACAGAGGCCGTACTTTCGGCACTTAAACCGATTTTGGAGAATCCTGCGCTACGGAAATGTGGACATAATCTAAAGTTTGACGCGGGTATTCTTATTAGGAACGGTGTTAAACTCCAAGGGGCTGTTTTCGATACACTGCTCGCAAGCCAGTTGGTTGACGCACGGACCCCATCCCACAACCTTGATACGTTGGCGTTGCTCCATTTACAGCACAAGATGATCTCTTTTGAGGAACTTACGACGGATTCAGGCGACGCGAAGCCTGCTAACGAAGCAACAGACTTGGGAGAACTGTTTGAGGTAGAGGCAGGACAACAGAAAACAATCGATGAAGTGCCATTGGATCAAGCCACAATTTACGCCGCAGAGGATGCTGACATTGCTCTTCGACTCTATCATTTCCTTACACCTAAACTTGATGAGATGGAGATCACAGATTTAGCGCGTGATATAGAGTCACCGCTCGCGCCGATACTCGCTGAAATGGAATATAACGGTATCGTTTGTGATAAAGAGGAACTCAAACGTCAAAGCGTTGTGATTAGCGAACTCGTTGATGCTCGACAAAAGGAAATTCACGAAATCATCGGACATCCATGTAATATTGATTCACCGAGGCAATTGGCGCAAGTGTTGTTTGATGAACTCGGTTTCAAACCCGTAAAACGGACGCGGGGTGGCAAAGTTTCCACAGATGTGACTGTGTTAGAAGCACTCTCTCTGAGAGAGGACATCAACAATCCGAAGACCAGTGTCCCACGTTTGATAATTGAGTACCGCCAATTTCGTAAGTTACAAAGCACCTATCTGGCGCAACTCCAGAATGCTGTTGATCCAAAAACACAACGTATCCACACACATCTCTATCAGTTAACAACAGCGACAGGGCGTTTGAAGTCCGACCACCCCAATCTACAGAACATTCCTGTCCGAACTGAGATTGGCAGACAGTTACGGCGCGCCTTTAGGGCACCAGAAGGGCATAAGTTGATCTGCGCGGATTACTCACAGATTGAACTTCGCATCCTTGCACACTTCAGTGAAGATGAGAGTCTCATCGAGACCTTCACCCAAGATTTGGACATCCATACAGCAGTTGCTTCGCAGGTGTTTGAGGTCCCGGTTGCCTCGGTTACGCGCGAACTTCGCGATAAGGCGAAAACTATCAACTTTGGCATCATCTATGGGGTTTCGCCAACGGGGCTCTCACGTCGGATTAAGGGGATGCGAGTGAAAGAAGCGGCGGCACTTATTGACGATTATAAAACTCGTTTTCCGGGGATAAATCGTTTCCTGCAGCAATGTATCCAGCAAGCATCAGATCATGGGTATGTGAGCACGCTCACCGGTAGACGGCGTGCAATTCCTGAAATCTATGCGACGAACCGGAGTCGGCGGAGCCTCGGTGAACGACTTGCAATCAATACTGTCGTGCAAGGTTCAGCTGCAGATCTGATGAAGGCTGCAATGGTTCAGGTGCAGCATCGTATTGATAAGGATCAACTTCCGTTGAAAATGCTTCTGCAGATTCATGACGAGTTGGTGCTTGAGACACCGGAGGCACTCGCGGCGGAGCATGCTGCGATTGTCTGTGAAGAGATGGAGAAGGCGATGTCGCTCCGGGTTCCGCTTCGGACAGAAGCAGGAATCGGAGATAATTGGATGACTGCGAAGTGATAGATTCTCGAATGAAGTTGAAGTTACAAGCAGGTGGTTTTGATAAAATCGTTCAAAAAATAAAATTAATATTGACAATCAATATTAATTGTGATATAATTTTATTCGTAAATTTATTAAGGGAAATGTGGATAGTGTCCGCTGGCAAAGTTACGAGTAGTGTTTTGACAGTTTTACGGTTTGGAACCGAAACATGCTCATTGTAAGTGTGACGAGGCTTCCAACAAGAGATTGATGAGAGTTACTTTTTCCCAATCTTTGCATTTTGGACATTGCGTGCAATGTCCGCCTACGCTTGCTGCCAAATTTCTGCCTTTGAAAATGCTGACAGTGCTCAGTTTTCTCATTTTCCCGTATTTCTATTCCCTATACTGGTTTTTTGAGAGACACGGTTCGCGTGAATGTACCAGTTGTCCTCGTGAGACTGGATTAAGGGACATATAATTTCTAAAAGGAGAAGCGAGATGAATATCTACGTTGGCAACGTGCCTTATGCGGCCACGGAAACCGACCTTGAAGAACTCTTTCAGGAGTATGGTCCGGTTGCTACTGCTACGATTATCCGTGACCGGTACGATGGTCGCTCCAAAGGGTTTGGCTTCGTTGAGATGGAAAACCAAGAGGACGGCGAGCGAGCGATAGAAGCGTTGGATGGCCAAGACATGATGGGACGTCCGCTGAAAGTCAACCCCGCGCGCCCTCGTGAGCAACGCCGCGAGCCCCGCCGGTATGACGATATGAACAGAGACAATTAGTCTGCTTTGTAAAAATTTCAATGCAGTTCCAATTATATAAAAATTGGAATTAGGTTGAAAAAGCGACGTGACGGGATAGCAACTACTGTTGTGCGTCCCGATGTGCTGATAAATTTTGCCCCGGCTTTGGGATTTGTTTTTCTAAACGAGTCTCGAACTGGGGTTTATCTGTTTAAATTGATGTAGGACGGGTTGGAGATACAGCGATGTGTGTCGCGCCCTCATCCCGCCCTGCGCTAAAATTGCTTAGTATTCTTTCCGCTTGAGGGTGCCCCAGGTTACTGCGATTTTTCCCGCGGGTTCTACTGCAACCCCTAAGGCCATCAAGCCATTATTCATAACATCAGCAATGTCGTCATCCGTCAACGGTGAATGGAAAAGACCGACTTCGTCCATTGCCCCTGTGAACCAATTGCCGTTCGGATCCCAAACACCACATCCACCGATGTTCACGTTGAAATCCGATCTACCGTGATTGGACCACCTTCCGTTTACTGTCGTCGCATCACCATCAACATAGACCTTTGTGAATTCCCCGGAGGCCACAGCAGCGACATGGTGCCACTCACCCGGTGGGTGCTCATACGGATGATTATTACTACCAGCTGTGGGAGTCCATAGCGCAACGGTACCAGGATTAATAAAACCGAATTCCGGTGAATCGTTCTGTCCTATCAATCCGATGCGATTCTCGGTGATAGTGCCCGGTTTTATCCATGCAACAACCGTGAATTCCTTCTTACCGTTAAGAAGTTTTTTGTTTGTGTTGACACAACTGCCATCAAAAGCTAAAGCACTTCCAAATCGGCCATCCACCCAAATCGGTGCGTTGACAACCGTTCCATGGTTATTGTTTCCTGAGGAGTCCATCACTGTGCTCCCGCCTGCTTCGTCGAACAGCCAGATACCGACAACACTGCTCGGGTCAATCGCAGCACTACTACTGTTCACCGTAACGAGACTGATCGCTATCAGCCCTAAACTAAACAGGATAAATGTTAAAGCGTTAAATTTCATTTGAATCCTCTCACTTTCTTTAGAGATTTGCCGCGCCGCAGCGCGAACTGTTTCGTGGCACTACTCCACTATCTGTGCATGTTAATTACCGAATACTCCGCACAACATAGAAATTCGATGTTAGATATATTTTGACATATTTTGCATTAAAATGCAAGTTTTTTTCTGAATACACCTGTTTTCCGTTATAGTATATATTACGGTGATTCTCAAACAGGTGTTCATTTCGCGGCACGGACACTTGAGTCAGCGAGCTGGCTGCAGTGATGAACTTCCTGTAAATTCCTGATTCTACTGGGCTCCCACGCTTACCCCAACTGCTTTGCGGACCTTCGCCAGAATCGGTGCCGCGATATCCCGTGCTTTTTCCGCACCTTTTTCAAGTATTTTATTTATCTCATCAGGATTGCCCATTAACGCATTATACCGATCGCGTTGTTCGGAAAAGGTGGTCTCCAACAACGCAACCAATTCTTTTTTCATCTCTCCGTAGGCGAGTCCACCCTTGAGATAAAGTTCCCGCTTCGCAGCAACGGCATCTGTGGCCGCGAGATGACGATAGATAGCAAAGATATTGCATTCATCCGGGTCTTTCGGATCCTCTGGACGTTTGGAATCGGTTACAATGCGCATGACAGGTTTGCGCACTTGGTTAGAAGGTGCGAAGATTGGGATGACGTTGTTATAACTTTTACTCATTTTTCTACCATCAATTCCCGGAATAGTCATAACCTCTTCCCGAATGACGGCTTCTGGAATTGTTAAGACATCTCCATAATTCGCGTTGAAGGTCAGCGCGATATCGCGGGTAATTTCAAGATGTTGTTGCTGGTCGAGTCCAACTGGCACAACATGTGTTCCAAAGAGCAAAATATCTGCTGCCATCAGAACCGGATAAGTGAAGAGTCCTACGTTAATGTTTTTATCCTCTTCACGCCCCTCGGCGATATTGTCATCAACAATTGCCTTGTAGGCGTGTGCGCGGTTGAGCAAACCTTTGGCTGTGAAACATGACAACACCCACGCCAACTCAAACACCTCTGGAATATCAGATTGGCGATAGATAATTTCCTCATCTGGATTTAATCCGAGTGCTAACCACGTCGCTGCCGCCTGATAAGTCAGGTTCGCCAACTGTTCTCGATCCCTAACTGTGGTCAGGGCATGGTAGTCGGGTATAAAATAGAGGGCTTGAAACTTTTCCGCAAGTTCCAACGACGGTTTAAGCATACCGAGATAGTTGCCGATATGCGGGGATCCTGAAGGCTTAAGTCCCGTTAAAGCAATCTGTTTCAATTTTTTCCATCCTCCTTTGCGAGTTTTATTTCATTATAATCCGTTTGGGCTTATATATTCAATCAAACCTCTGAACCACGACGGGATCACCCCACTTGATTCCCAAACCTTCTTTGGCGTTTCCAGCATTTATAGCGATTTCTAACAGCCCAGAGCTCCCGATAATTGCCAAGGGCTTGCCGATGCCAGATTCAGCGTAGGCACGGTTGAATCGCTGTAGTCTGACGCTTCCAACTCTGATTTCATAAGTGGATGTTCCTCCAGTAGACGCACTTTTTAAGCGAGCAATTGCAGTTTCCGATATATTCGTTATCGCATTCCCAAACCTGTCAATCTTAACAATTTGCCCTGTCAGAGTACCATCTGTCAGTTCCGGCACTTGAATAGGTAGTTGAACGAGGGTTTGCACCGGCGGCCCGATGTCATCAAGTGACACACCGAGCGACAGGTGCGCCGCGACGGGTGAAAAAATATCCCTACCGTGGAATGTGTTGCTGACTTCTGGTAGAAAGTACGCACTGTTTTGAATCGCTACAGAATCTATGGGTTGTCCGCCTTCATTTTTAACGCTTTGCAACAGGTAACTCAGCACGCCATTGTCGGGACAGACGAAGAATGCGCCGCCTGTGCGGCTGACGATTGCCCGTCGATCGCTTCCTACACCCGGATCAACGACGATGATATGAATCGTTCCTTTTGGAAAGTAACTGTGCGCCGCACCAATTGAGAAAGCCGCTTCGTAGATATCTTGCGGTGGAATGGCATGTGTGAGGTCAACAATCTGGACATTCGGATTAATACGAAGGATGACCCCTTTCATGATTCCCACATAAGCATCACTTGTGCCGAAATCGGTTGTTAACGTAATGATACGAGGAGAGGCATTCATTGATTATAGGTTCGCTTGCATCCAAGTAAAACTTTTTCTTTGACCTGTGCCGTCATTTTCCCTACCTTCATATTCGCAGCACCAGACACCATCATAGCCGACTTCCTGCAGACAGCGAATCGCTTTTGCGAGATCTATTTCACCTTCACCGAGTGCTTCGCCGCGGTAATCTCCACGGGAACCCGTCCCATCTTTCAGGTGCGTGTGCAATGTATAAGGCGCGACGATCTCGTAATATCTGCCCACGGTTTCCAAATCGTGCCCCGCCCAACGATAATTCATCGTGTCCATATTCGCACCGACATATTTGGAACCGACACGTTCGAAGAGTTCCACCTGCAAATCACCATCATTTGTAACGATACCGTGGTTGTCCACAGCCAAGTAGACCTCGTCACGTTCGGCGAATTCAAGGCATCGTGTCAGGCAGCCCGCCATTGCCTCAACCCATCGGTTTTCTGGGACAGCATCTTTTGCGGCACCCCCTTCAGTGCGGAGAACTGAGGTGCCGAGGCATCTCGCAAGTCCTGCAATGCGTTCCATCCGTTCCACTTGAGATTGAATAGCCTCCTCTTCCAACACGACGAAATCATTTCCCGCCGCGAGTGCGGAGACTCGTAGACCGTAACCTTCAACCTGTGCCCTCACAGTTTCTGCGTTTTGTTCAGGATTCGCGACATCTGCGTTCCATACATCGCTAATCTGGAGTTCAACGTAGCCGAACCCTGTGTCACTCGTGAACTTCAGGAAATCGTCAAGTGACTTGCTTGCGTAGTTATAATGAATAAGTCCTAATTTTGGCATAAATTTTTCTACTCCTTTTTGAGTCCGTAGACTCCACAAAAGCAGTTACAAACTGCTCTTAATATGTGTATCCAACTGCTGACCGCTGATGGTTTATGACTGCTGACAACGAAAAAAGACTTGCATTTTTAAGGTTACCGTGCTATAATACCTTTACTAAGAAGCACGTGTCAAGCAATTTCTCACTTCCTATAGCAAGTTTTGGCTTGCAGACTTCACCTGAAAATGAGAACCGATTAGGATAAAGGAATAATGGAGAACTACAGTCGCTTTACGGATCCTAAGTTGCCTGAAATCTACGAGAAGGTCAAAACAAAACAACGACTCTCCTTTGAGGAGGGGGTCGCGCTTTATGAAAGCCCGGATATTACAGGGGTTGGATTTATTGCGAATCATGCTCGTGAACGTCTAAATGGAAACGTCGCTTACTATAATATCAACCAGCATATTGATTATTCAAATGTTTGTATTTTACACGCTCGGTGTCATTTTTGTGCCTTTGCCCGAAAAAATATGCAAACCGAAGGGGCGTGGGAAATGAGTGTTGATGAATTTTTAGACAAGGCGATGTATTCTATAGAGCAGGGATGCACTGAGATTCATAGTGTTGGTGGGTTACATCCTAAACTGCCTTTCAATTACTATGTAGACATCATCCGTGGACTCAAGGAACGGATGCCACAAGTCCACCTCAAATTCTTCACCGCTGTTGAAATTCATCACTTTTCACGGATCTTCAAAATGTCAATAGAAGATATTTTGACGGAATTGCGGGATGCGGGTTTGGATTCGTTGCCCGGAGGCGGTGCTGAAATATTTGCGGAAGAAACACGCGAGAAGATTTGTCCAGGGAAATTGAGTGCGGAAGGATGGCTGGAAGTTCACGACATCGCACATCGTCTCGGTATTTCCACAAACGCAACGATGCTTTACGGACACCTTGAGACAAATGAGGATAGAGTAGATCATCTCATTCGGTTGCGGGAGCAACAGGACAAATCCGGTGGTTTCGTGACGTTCATTCCACTTGCGTTTCATCCGCTCAACACTCGCATGGCGTATCTACCATCGACAACGGGCTTGACCGATCTCCGGAACATCGCTGTTGCCCGTCTGATGCTCGATAACTTGCCGCATATTAAAGTCTACTGGATTATGACAGGCTTGAAAACCGCACAAGTCGCACTCCGTTTCGGAGCTGATGATATTGATGGCACTGTAACCGAGGAAAAAATTACGCACATGGCGGGAGCGGACACGCCAGAGGCTGTTTCCGTTTCGGCACTCATACACCTCATTGAGGAGGCAGGCTTCGTGCCTGTTGAACGTGATACGCTTTACAATGAGATCATTCGAGAGGGGAATCGGTGGTACAGAAAAGCCGCTTGAGAGTTGGCGCAGTCTCGTTCCTGAACACCAAACCGCTTATTTATCCGCTATTGAAAGAGGAAATCCAAACAGATATTGAACTCAGTGTCGATGTTCCCAGTCGTCTTGCGTTGCTCTTAAGTAGAGGTGAAATTGAGGTCGGACTGATTTCAATTATCGAATATTTTCGAGCGAGTCCTTCACATACGTCTTACTGTATTTTACCAGATATATCAATCGCATCTCACGGGAGCGTCAAAAGTATCCAACTCTTTAGTCGCGTTCCGATTCCAGAGATTCGGCGGATTGGACTTGATGCGAGTTCTCGTTCCTCTATTGTGTTGTTAAAAATTCTGCTCGCTGAGAAATACCGGATCTCCCCAGCGTTCACAACGTGTAGACCGACAGTAAATCCAAAGACTGTCCTTCAAGATCGCCAAGATCCACCTTTTGATGCAGTCCTGCTCATCGGAGACGCAGCACTCAGACACCTCAACTCAACTCAGTACAGTATGGACCTCGGTGAGGTGTGGTATAAGTTCACAGGTTTACCCTTCGTTTATGCCTGCTGGGTTGCTAGGACAGAAGCACAACTCGGTGATTTACCGGAGGTGCTCCTTGAATCAAAAGCACGTGGTATCGCACGAATCCCGGAAATCGCACAGACTGAGGCGCGAAAACTTGGTTTGCCCGAGAAACTCTGCCGCCGTTATTTGCAACAACATATCAAATATGACTTGGATGAACCTGCGATCAAAGGTCTTGAACTGTATTATAAGTATGCCGTGAAGAACGATCTCGCACCGCCATGTCGTGGTCTGTCTTTTGCGTCTATTTGAAAGGGGACGGAAAATGGAAACTGCTGAAGAAACTACTCACAATACAGAGTTTGCAAAGCAGTTTGAAGACTATCTCAAAAGTTGTGGACTCCGTTTGACCCAAAAGCGATTGGACATTTTAAACCAAGTCTTTGACTATCCCGGACATTTTCAGACTGAAGACCTTTTGGTTCAGATGCGTCGAAACGGTTACCTTGTGTCGCGCCCGACAATCTATAGAACATTGCCGCTGCTGGTAAGAAGTGGACTGTTGACAGAATTTATCGATGCACAAAAGAACACTCGCTATGAGAGCATTCATTCACTTCGGGAACATGCACACCTTATTTGTCTCCGGTGTAACCAGATCGTTGAGTTTAAAGAGCCGCAAATTGATGCTTTGCAGAAATCGGTGTGCGAAGCACACGACTTTAAAGCGGTGCGCTTCCGTAATGAGATAATCGGCTACTGCTCCGAGTGCCAAGCAGAATTAGAGCCAAGAACACCTGATGAAAACCGCGAAACTACTGCTTAAGCCGCGCCCACGTTGTAGTTAGCAATCCATCGGGATGCACCGGCAAAGTTTTTTCCTCTGCTTTCTCGTAGTCCTCATCCGTAGGTTGATATTCCAGATCACTGGACCAGCAGAAAACATCGTACTGGACCTGCAGTGAACTTTGCCGTGTCCATATCATCATGACGTTTTCACCGTCCTGTAATTCATTAATCGTGCCAGCATCCTGTCCAAAATCTCCCGTCTTCTTCCATGTCCATTCGGGAATATTTTCTTCAAAGATGATGTGATTAGGGCGGACAAAGGCAGGTGGGTCCTTTGGGATTTTATCGCCATCGTCGCCCAAGACCCATAGCCAGTCTGAATGGTTGCTCGGATTAATGACACGTCCAATGAACCGCCAATCTCCTGCTTTTCCACCGGCACGACTGATGTCGAAATTGTAGCGTATCCAACCTTTTTTTCCAGCACCAGCGTTCGTGATAATATCCCCGAAGGCACCATCGGCGGGATCTACAGCCTTTTCGCCCTTACCCAATTTATAAACGTCCGCAGAATCCCTTTCGTCAAAGGCTTCCGCCTCAAACCATATCTGTTCGCCCTTTCCGTTTTTTGAAACCTTGAATTCCTCCACGGCGAAACTTACAAACGGTTGGAGCAGCAAGATACAGAGGGTTAAACCGAGTGTTACTTGAAATCGCTGAAACATTGTGCATTCTCCTTTTTTTACTTTACCTTGCGGAAGAACAACGTAGGTTGGAACTTTGATGTCTTTTTATCAGGAATCCCGCGCGTCGTTGTGGGCTTTGTCTTCATCTTAACTTCCCTCCCGTAGACCGACATCTGTTTTGAAACAGTTTAAACGAATTAGATAGGAATTGCAAACTTAAAACTTGACAATCCTTAAGAAATATCGTATAATTGCAGAAATGGCCTCTTCGGAATAAAATTGTAGACGTGTACTCTTCTACGATGCAGGAAACGTCTCATGTATACGCCACAGGTAACCGAACATTACGAAAACCCGCGCAATATCGGAACTCTTGTCAATGCTGATGGTACTGCCAGTGTCGGTTCTCCCGCTGACGGTGAGATGATAAAACTCACGATCATGATAACGGATGATGTGATCGTCGCAGCGAAATTTCGGGCATTCGGTTGCCCTACTGCTATCGCGAGTGCTTCGATTCTTACTGAACTCATTACCGGACTTCATATCCCGGATGCATTAGAGATTACCGCTGGGCAGCTTTCTGGCGCGTTAGGAGGACTGCCACTGGATAAACAACGTTACGCGAACACTGCTGAAAAAGTCCTAAAAATGGCTATTGCTGATTATCTGTCCAAAAAGGAGGCGCAATCACCATGATTACTGTTACAGAATCTGCCGCGCAAAAAGCGGCCACTCTCATTAGTCACAGTGAAGCCCCAGCTGAATCCGAACTCGGTTTGCGAATGCAGGTCGTTGGCGGTGGATGCTCCGGCTTCCAATATAATCTTGAGTTTGGCACCGCAAAAGGGAGCGACAAAATTTTTGAATTTCACGGCTTGAAGGTTTTCATCGATCCTCGTAGCACGCTCTATCTTGCAGGTTCCGTCCTGGACTATAACGATGGCTTGATGGATTCAGGCTTTAAAATAACAAATCCGAACGCTAAAAACACCTGCGGTTGTGGTGAGTCGTTTAGTGTTTAGAGCTTTGATCTCTTCCATAGTCGCGCTGTACAAGCACATTCTCTTTAAAATCAGGACTTACGCAATTTTGACCATAGGACGTTTTGTGAGAGACAGAACCCAAAAAACATAGACGTTCTCGTGGCACAACCTAACAGGTGATGCTACAAAAGAGCAGCATGCGTCTGTCCTAAAGATATTACTTTTCATTCAGGTGCGCCTGGACGTTTTTACGATCTTGCAGGCGCACTTTTTGGTAATTGGGTATTCCAATAGATTCCGTCTGTTGGAGGTTAAACCCACGAAGATCTCAACTCGTGTACTTTCAGTGAAACGATAGTCGCAGTGCTTCCCTCCGCATAGATTCCGATGTCCGCGTTGTCCAGATCCGGAAGGAAATAGGATGTCATTGAGAGTTCACCCCCATTTCCAAACGCTTCAATCGAGATACGATCAACCAAAATTTGCAAGCGGATTTTCCCATTTCGTGGTGCGAGGGGGCCGCTTCTTTCTAAGAATGTGAGTTGCTGCGATTCAACATCGTAACGGACATCCTGCCCGCGAATTTTGAAACCAACAGCGGTAGCATCGTTTAGAGTTATTTCAACACGGATATCGAACAACTCACCTGTCAATCCCGCAAGCAGATCTTCACCTGGTTTGAGCGGAAGGTCACTCCACGCGTGTGTATACGTGTGAATGTTTCCGATTTCTGCTACCGGTTCTCGATGTAGACGTATACCCTCTGAAGTCGTCCGAAGGGTCAACTCACATGGAAAACTCATCTGTTGGTTAAAAGGCATATCTGGTGGGTTACTACCGCTCATCCAAGCGATTTGGATGCGTCTGCCGTCGAATTCTGGCACATCGCTCCACGTTTGGGCTGCATAGAAGTTGGCACCGTAGTCAGAACGCTGTGCGTCCCCTTCCGGTGTAAAGGTTGTCCCATCGAAATCACCTACGTAATATTTTCCCGCCGCGCCCCAGAAAACCCACTTGGTATTATCAGGATCACCGTCAACGGGAAGTTCAAAGATGTCAGGGCATTCCGTGTCAGGAATTTGAAGATCGGATAACCTCGTCCACTCCTTGAGATTTGTCGAACCGAACAGGGCATAGTCATTTTGGTCAAGGTAGAGAGCCATTACCCATTTTTGTGTGGGTTCATGCCAGACGACCTTGGGGTCGCGGTTGTCCGCAACGATATGCTCAATCACAGGGTTCCCTTTATATTTTCTCCAACTCTGTCCGCGATCGTTGCTGTAGGCGATGCTTTGTGTGAACGGCACCTTTTTCGGAGCATGGCTGCCTGCCGACGTATAAAAATTGACGAGTACCGCCTCGTCGCCGGTCTGAAAACCACCCGTATTCTTCCAATCCACAACACCAGAACCGGAGAAGATTGTCCCAAGCTCATCGGGATGGATGGCATGCGGGAGTTGCTTCCAGTGGACGAGGTCTGTGCTGATAGCGTGTCCCCAGGTCATGTTGCCCCAATCGATACCGAATGGGTTGTGCTGAAAGAAAAGATGGAACTCGCCTTTGTAATGGATTAGTCCATTGGGATCGTTGGTCCAGTTGGTTTTCGGTGTAAAGTGGAACTGTGGACGATACGGTTCCTTGTAAGCTGTCTGAATCATTAATTATTTTCCTTTTGGTTTTAAGCGTTGCAGAGAGACACACGCTATTTCTATTCTTTGGCATACTATTCTATGTATGTTTCTTATTTTGTCAAGGGTGCTTAAGCGGTGTCTACATTTCTAGTCATAGCAAGGCTTCTATAGTCCTGCTGATGGAAATGATGACGCAAATGAGACGGATGCAATAGGTTTGTTTCTGAGTCACCTTAGAGTTCCGCACTGACTGTCATCTCCAGGCGATGTTCGGGTTTCCGCTGTTTTGTAGAGAGCAAGCGGTAATTGAGTCGAAACAGGAGATCGGTGAACTTTCGTAATCTGTAATCCGCGGTTGTGCGGACTTCGTGGCTGATACCTTCGTAGAAAGTGTATTGCGCAAAGGGTATGCCGCCCTCACTCTCGCCATAGCCGAGTTTATAGTTGACATCAATACGCCCCTTACCGATGAGACTATACGTGACGCGGTTTTCAAATGAGAAGGTCCGCGTCCTGGCTTCTGGCTCCTCATCGAGCTGCTCTTCATCAATTGTCCGTTTATAGCCTCCGATCCCGCTCCATCGCACGGAATTGCTGAATTCATATCGGAGGCTCAATTCGGTCATCTGTTCAAATTGGCGTAAGTCTGAGATAGGCATTGATGGAAGATCCCCCCTGCTCGGCATAGTATCAGTTTCCCCTGCAAGCTCTTCCAATTGGAATTGACTGTATTTCTCAGTCTCTCGACGTTGTTCCCAGTTCACACCGAGGGAGATGCGTTGTGTTGGATTCACAGAGAGCCCCACATCCCACGTCCGGTGCTGTCTGTGACGTTCTTGGTTGTTAATCCGGCGGTTGAGCGTCTCTCCAACACGAAGGTTGAACTCGAAACTGAACGCTGGTGATGGCGAAAATTCGAGCCTGTGGTGCTGATTCAAACGCCCAAAAAGCGTTTCTGAACCTTGTAGACTTTGGAGCAGATAGAGAGACACCGCATCCTCTACCTCTTGCTCCTCGGTGAGCCACAGTCGTGTTTGACCTCTGAGAGCATTTAGAAACCATTCTAACTGGCTGTCGGTTGTCGGCTGTCGGTTGCCAGTAGATTGCTGAGCAGTTGCAGACATTTTACCCGCTATAATGCCCTCTTGCTGACGGCTATTTGGGCGTAGACTGTCCCGTTTCAACATTGAGCCGCGTTGCTGTTGTTGCCTTGCTCGGGCACGCCGTGCGAAAAACTGCCGTGGTTGAAAGCGCATTCGGAATTCTGCATCTACTGCTGTCGTCGGTTTATCACCTACATTTTGATATATCTTAATGTAAGTGCCTTCCTCGGGGTCCTCTACGTAGTGCAGGTCGTCCAACTTTACGTAGTATCCTTCACCGGGTTGAAGCAGAACACCAGTATGTGGATGTATGTCAGTGTAAATTTCGCGACGCTGACTCGTCAGTTTTTTATCCAATTCATAGGCAACCTCTATATCAATCGCTCGGCTGAGTGGTGTGAGTTGGAGATTGACATCCGCGAGCTGCGTTGTTGTATCTGCACCGAGATCGGTGTGTGCTTTCAACATCCGGCGTGCAATATTTGCTGTCAAATTCACCCCCCCATTGAGAAAGGACTGCTGTTGTGAAAGGATGCCTACCTTCCAAGTCCGTGCTGTTGTATTTCGCTGCCAATCCGACAGACCGATAGGTTCATCATCTACAGTAAGCAAAGGGTCTTTCGCAAAAGCTTCCTCCAGTTCATAACTGGTATTCAAGGAGGCCCACTTAAAATCAGCGAGATCAATACGCCCAGTTGCGCGGTTCCGCTTTCGGTTAAGCGTCGCATTACGCGCCTCGTTCGATTCTACTCGTCCGAGTGTTCCCAACATCCTGAAGGGACCGAGCGGATACGCCAGATTGCCTTCTTGACGTGACTTCTGTAGCGACTGTGTCCTTGTTGAATCCGACCCTTCTGTTCGTGAACTGCTACGGTAGTCGTCCCAACGAAGATTGGGTAATCTCTTCAGTAATTGCGCTCCTGAGCGGTTGTCGGCTTGCTTCGCAGTGAGAACTGTTTGGCTATCGGAAACCAATGGGTTATCTGGCTGACTGCTAATAGCTGACCGCTGACGACTATTCAGTTGACCACCAGAGTGCCTGTTGAAGTTGATACCCCAATTGAAATTGTTGCGGATAGTTGCGTCGGCAGCAGGTAAAATTTCTGTTCCATCTGTGGATACCACCGCTTCCTGAACAATTTCCTTGGGTTCTGGATCTTTCTCTTCACTCCGACCGATGCCCGCGTCAACCTCTAACCAATCTGTCGGCCTCATTCGGATGTCGAAGTTCATCGTTCTCTCATCTTGGGGGGGGCGCGATCTACCAGCAGTGTCGAGCAGGAACGCGTCATCAAAACCCTCTTTGGCGTATTGTGTTTCGTAACGGGAGCGGGAGCGGTTGCTGCTTGAGGCCCCGACAGGTACGAAGTCGGCATCCATCGATCGTATGTCGAGGTTTGTGGTCAATTGAGGGCGTAGTTGGTCGGTCCACGTTGCAAAGTCCCAATCGGCATAGCCGATCAGTTTCCACGCCTGACTCACCTCTTTCCGATCAACAGTGGAATAAGTATTTTTATCAAGATTACTGTAAGCGAGTTCGCCTTGAATCCACGCCTGCTCCGTAACGTTCAGACGACTCTCCAGTCCCCAGACGGTGTGCTTTTGCGGTGCCGTGAGAGGCGAACCATCTTCTTCCGGATCAAGTATATTTTGGCGAAGTGCCTCCAATTCCGTATCATGGAGTTGGATGAGGGCTTGCTCCGGTTGATTCAGATCCGCTTCAACAGCATAGGACGCTCCGAAGGTTAAACGTTCACCCGGCAATGTGAAAACACTGCTGAGTCCGTAAAGATTCTGTTGGTAGGCCCGATCTTCCGGGATGTATTCAAAGTCTATCCGAATTACATCGTTGCTCGTTATGAGATGTTTGCTGTTAAACTCAACAATTGGGTCTCCATATTCACGGATGATGTAATCGTTGTTTTCGCCGCGCCGCATCCTCTCACCGTTTAGCCAGACAATTTCACTGCCTGCTTTCACAATGACGAATTGTCCGTCAACGGTGAGTCGGTATTCGCTGCGCCCTTCCTCACCGCGAAGGACTAAACTCGTAGACTGTCCTTTCGGAATGGCACTCGGAATGAAGTGAAAGTCTATCCATTTAAAATCACCTTCAACCTGTACGCCTTCTAATGCCCGCGGGAAGAAAATAAATTCCGATGCACCAAGCGACCCTTCAAAGTCACCTAAGGTACCCCTCATGTTCGGATGTGTTATACGAATCAGTTTTTGATCGATATCTTGGATATTTTCGGTTGTTCCTTCCGGTTGGATAGGCAGATCCTGATCGGAGAGCAACGCCAGAACACCGATTTTTTCAGAGACTTTGCCCTCTACATTGACGCGGAGTTCTTGGTTCTGTGTCACACCGCGCCCACTGCCAACCGAGATACCGAAGGTTTGACTGCCCGACACCTCTAATTGAGATGCTCCATCGCCTGCAGAAGGGAGACTTCCGGGTTCCCCAAGAGGTTGTCCGGGCTGCCTTTCGGACTCATTTGCAGTTGAAGGCTCAGGAGTCATTTCTATCTGTGGATCCTGCTCACCGTAAAGGTCGCGCTTATAAACCTGTTTCATCGCGAATGGCAATGTCTGGTAGATTATTTTAAGTTTGGACGGCTTGCCCGTAGGGGATTCGGAGTAAGCAGGCACGAGATCTTCCCCTACAGTGATTTTTCCCAAATAGAAATCAATCTGATAGTCGACCCCTCGCACAAGCACTTTCCTGTCCGCTCCTGTTATCCGCTCGCTGTTTGGCAGGATCGGTGGATACTTCACCGTGAATTCTTGTTCTCCGGATTTCAGTTCAAGGGATTCTGTTTTCTTGAGAACAGAAAAGGTAGGAAGTTCAAGGCTTTTAGTTTCGTCGTTAGGAAGGTTTTGGGCTGTACTATCCAGATGTGGTAGTACACATAAGCAGAAGGAAACAAGAATAGCCATTCGCCTTCGGCTTTCGGCTTTCAGCAAGAGATGTCTGATGTGCATCGGAACGCTCTTCCTGAGTGCCGACGGCTGAGTGCCGACGGCTATTTTTTTCGAAAAACTTGGAATACCTTTATGTCATTCGCTTCAGCATCACTCACAAAGACACGTCCTGTCTTCGAGACGGCGATGCCAGTTGGTTCTGAAAGCGCGGCGGCACTGAATTCCGTAATGCTCCTGCCATCAGGTGCGAAAATTTGAACACGTTGGTTGCCGCTGTCCGTTACATAGAGGTAATTCCACTCGTCTAAAGCGATACATTTTGGTTCTCGCAGCTGTCCAAGTGCGCTGCCTTCGCCACCCCACATGTCAACAGAGTTACCACTGAAATCGTATTTTTTTATCAGATGATTACCTGTATCAACGACGTAAACATTTCCGTGGGTATCAACATCCAGATCTGTTGGGTTCCAGAGTTGTTCACTACCATTTCCGAAGCTTCCTCGTGCTACAACAGGAACGCCTGCGACATTGAATTCAATCCAGCGGTGGTTGCCAGTATCAACAACATAAACCTCACCATTTCGTCCGATGCCGATACCTTCAGGGCGGTCAAGCAGGACATCATCTACACTCTCACTGAGTGGAAAAAAAATCTGATCGACGAAATTGCAGTATTGCACCCGATTGTTACCCGTGTCTGCTACATAGAGGCGGTAACTTCTTTGAAAACTCAGTGCTATGTCTGTCGGGTGATCGAACTCACCTGTTTGCCATCCACGGCTCCCGAATTCTGTAGCGAAATTTCCCGCTTCATCAATCACTTGCACTCTATTATTTCCCGCATCAGCAATGTAGATCCTGCCCGCTTCATCTATGGCTATCCCCAAGGGGGTCCGAAACTCGCCCGCCCCTTGCCCGGTTCTACCGAGAGTCTTAATGTAACGAATACCTAATATGGGCGGTGCCTGCCGTTCACGGTTCGAGAGGAGGGTTTCAATCGGTTGCGCAACTTCGCCTTCAGGTAGGGTGCAACTTAAACAGAACACAAGGAGGAAACCGAGACTTCTCACAACAGTCTGCACGGACTTTGGCAGCACGAAAAAGATATGCAGGTGAAATTTCCGCTTCGCGTATGCATACTTAGCCGCGTTGCACTTTAAATTTGAAAACGAAAGTTGTTTGTTGTTCATTGAAATCACTTGTGACTCTCGGCACAATGATTCGTAAGCTGCTATATTTAATACTTCGCTTACGGAAATAGAGGAAGAACCTCGCGTATTGTCCGGGCATCACGGTTGTTTTCTCAATGTCTTCTCTGGGGAGGACTGCTGGATCGCCTTGTACTCTAATAGCCTTATCCCACCGGAACACTTCCGCACCGAATTCAGGGGGCAGTTTCGGTCTGAAATTCTTTTTTAGGTAGAAGGATTCCTGCGATTTATCAATCGGCTTCGTAACGTTTCCTGTGCCATCAAGCATCTGGCAATCCTTTTTTTTGAAAGATATCCAATGGTCGGTTCCATTAAAAATAAAAATACCGAACGCATCAACAGCCTTCACATCGTTGAGCGGCACTGCCATTGCTTTCACGCCGTTTTTGACATAACCAACAGTGCCCGTTTGTGGCATGATATGAGCATCCGGATCAAATACAGGGACAATCATCTCTGGCTGGAAAGTATCTTTGAGAAAATCTGGGACCTCCGGGACCCTTGAGCAGCTCAACGGGATGAATGATAAACAGAGGACTGCTAAAATTTTTAAGAGAGATACCCAAAACATGTTTACGGTTTTCGCGTTCTCTCGATTCTCATGCTGAGCGTTAAAAGTTCGCAATAGATGTTCCTTATTTTTCATTTATGATCTCCGTGACGTTTTGTAGGAGGCGTTTATAACCCCGAATTTCTTGTGCTACAATACTGGCTTCTCACTTTCAAGGGCGAGCATCGCAGCACCCACAATGCCTGCATCGTTTCCCAGGTGTGCCTTTACGATCTTCATCCGCGCTGGGATATCCATAGCACGTTTGGAAAGTTCAGCACGGATGGGCTCAAAGAGAAGTTTTTCACCAGCTTCCGCGATGCCGCCCCCAATGATTGCAATCTGTGGGTTGAGAATATGCGCGATTGAGGTGAGGGCGATGCCTATATACCGTCCTGTTTCAGCAAAAATCTCCAGTGCGACTTTGTCCCCCGCATGTGCCGCCTCCGCTATGTGCTGTGGCGTAAGCGTTGCTCGATTCTTTATTGACTTCGCTAAAATCGTAGACCCTCCCATCTCTATTTTCTCCTGTGTCCGTTCAACGATGTTCTTCGCACCAGCATAAGCCTCAAGACAACCCTGATTACCACACCCACAATAACGCCCATTGGGTTCAACGACAGTATGTCCAAGTTCCCCCGCAGTATTTTGACTGCCGTGGTAAACTTGCCCATCAATCACGACTCCGCCGCCTACACCTGTGCCGAGCGTTAGTGCGACGATGTTTTTGTATCCAACACCGGCACCGTGACGAAGTTCTCCCAGCGTCATTGCGTTCACATCGTTGTCCATACCTTGTAATATAAGTTTGTACTTTTCGTTATGATGAGTTTGTAAGTTATTATTTTCGGTTGTCTTCGGGAGGTTTAACTTCGCCAGTTCTGCGTTCACATAACCCACGAGTGGAATATCAGTCCAACCGGGAAAATTCGGCGAGAAATGGACAACTCCTGTCTCAGCAATGATAAGTCCAGGGGCTCCCAGTCCAATCCAAATCTCGCGTGCGTCAACGTGCCCACAATGTTTGCTGTCAGATTCTTTGGCACTACTTAAAGGAGATTGTGGTGCTTTGCCTAACTTTGATATGGCTTGTGTATCTGCGGCTTCTGCTTTTACAAGCACCTGACGAACGGCTTCCGCAATCCGAGCCGCTACGACTTTCGGACCTCCGACTTCAACATCTGTAGGGAGGACCACACGACAAGAAATATCGCCCACTGATGAAACTAATCCAGCCTTGATGTCCGTTCCGCCAAGATCGATGCCAATACTATATTCCATATTTTTATCTGTTAACGAATGTTCATGAAGTGCCTGAGACACACCCTCTACCGAACCTGCGATACATGATCTGCCAATACCCATAGACTTCAGGCAGGACACGCCAAGTTGACACCATTTTGGTTAGAAAAGCACTCCTGAGAGAAAGGGTCTACAGATTTATCTAGTGCCGATATAGATGTTAGGATAGGTTTTCGGAGTTCTTGAGATGTTCTTGTTTTCCAGGGATCCATAAACATATCATACGAAAAAGCCCACGAAAGGGCAATACTTTCTCAATCTAAATACGGCCTAGGAAATTAATAATTAAATAGAACTTATGGATGCTGCTCTTTTGTAGCATAACCTGTTAGGTTGTGCCCGAGAACATCTGTGTTTTTTTACGGTTCTCTCTCACAAAGCGTCCTATTAAAAAAAGAAAACTTGCGCGCCGCCACTGACATTACAGAGATAAATTTCAGGTTCAATACCGGTATGTTTATAGTACTCCGCCGCCACGAGCGTTTGGAACGTTTCTAAAACGTCTTCATGGACGATGTTAACTGTGCATCCACCGAAACCCGCACCTGTCATTCGGCTCCCAATTACACCTGTGATGTTGCGGGCAATGTCGGTCAGCACATCTAATTCACGACAACTGACTTCGTAATCATCTCGGAGTCCGTTGTGGGACGCGTTCATTAGTCTACCGAAGTGTATGAGCGATTCGTCTGTTTCTTCTGCTGTTTGTAGGTGTCGTGTTTTAAGCACAGCAACCGCATCCAGTACACGGGTGTTCTCCTCAATCACATACCGACACCTTTTTTGTGTTAATGTGGGCAGTTCTTCTTCATATTTTTTGAAATCTGTTAGCGTAATATCCCGAAGCGAACGGATGCCAGGCAACCACTGCTGAAGGATAGCAATCCCTTTTTCACATTCCGCTCGGCGTTTGTTGTATTCAGAAGCGGCAAGTTCGCGTTTCACCTTCGTATTACAAATAGCAATAGAGTGTGTTGCCAAGTTGAGTGGGATATGTTCGTGTTCAAGTGAGCGACAGTCCAAAAACAGTGCTTGATTTTCCTGTCCGAGCAGTGAGATCGTCTGGTCCATGATACCACATTTGACACCGACAAATTCATGCTCCACCTGCTGGCACAACCTCGCGAGTTCTTTGTTATCAATCTCCAATTGTGGCGCGCTATCGGATGTCCCAGATACAGAACTGGCGGTTAAAAAAGTAAGAGCCGTTGAGACTGAAAGTGCCGCCGAAGAACTTAGACCTGCGCCAATCGGCACATCACCTGTGATGACAGCATCTATTCCCGATACTTTTTTGCCTGCCGCTTGTAGAAGGGATGCAACCCCAATAAGATAATGACTCCATGCTGGGGCATCTTGCTGAATAGAAGGGAGCGTATCCAAGCAGAATTCATAAAAATCGTTGACATCCAAAGCATGTAACCTGACACGTCTATCGGGTCTCTTCCGAGCAGCGATGTTGACATGCTTATCAATCGCCACTGGAAACACATAACCTTCGTTGTAATCTGTATGTTCGCCGATGAGGTTAACTCTGCCGGGGGCTGATGTAACAAACTCAGATGGGCTACCGAAGGTTTCTTTAAATTTCTGGTTGGTGAAGGAAACGCGCTGAGTCCTGTTTTCAGGAAAGCCGATATTATTCGAGGCTTCGCGTAAAACGTCTTTTTTCATTTTCCTAACTATTGCTAAATGTTCATCGTTCCGCTTCGTTCCACGATGATTTTTCCGAGAAGTGAGCGAGAAAAAGAACAGGTCCCGATTCTTTACACTGCAAAGAATCGGGGTTTTTTTGCTTGGGCGTTTCCCTTCCCACAATCAAAAACAGTGTGAAAGTTCATTGTTCAAAGAATTTCAGAAATAATCCCAATGTATCTGGTAACTCTTCACGAGGAATATAGCAATCAACACTGATGTCAGGTTCAACTTCTCTTTCCGATGGTGAGGGTTGTGTTAGAAGTTGCTCTTCTGGAGCATGCAACGCGGGTTGTAAATTCGGTGACACCGGTTTTTTAGCAGGCACTGTGCCTTCTGCGATAACCAGTTCGCCGATAGGGAGATACGTTGCTAATGGAGATACTTCTGTTTCGGTTAAAATAGTGATATGGGGGAGTGATTTATCCGCTAATTGTTCCATTTGCATCGTCAAGTAGGTGATTTCCGCCAAGGCTGCACGCGGTCCGTCCGGTTGGCAAGCGACAATCGTAACCAACGGCATCTGTTTTTTTACTGCATTTTCAATCGCTGTGACAAAAAAGAATGTGTCAATCTCTGTAGGGATGACATCTATATCTGCGATAAACAAACACGTTGGATACCCTGAAATCAACCCTTCCGCAACAAGTCCAGATTCTTCGGTAGATCGGATTTCCGCTGTTGTCAAGTCGTCGAGTAAATATTCAAGCCGCTTTTCAGCAAGTAGAGGGAACAGTGCCCCGCAATATGAGCAAATATATAGGTTCCGTTCAAGTTCATTTCTGAAAGCGAACTCTTGACATCCGGTGCATTTGTGCCATAAGATGGCATTTTCTTCAGAGTCTTGGGGGATACGTGTTTCCATTTTTATGATTAACTTTCTCTCATTGTTCCCTGTGCAAGCCTATAGAGGTTTTCAGGA
Source organism: Candidatus Poribacteria bacterium (assembly GCA_007571305.1). GTDB lineage: Bacteria > Poribacteria > WGA-4E > WGA-4E > WGA-3G > WGA-3G. Next base: position 29,865 of record RKRR01000007.1, read on the forward strand.
CAATACTCCACAATCAACGACTATTCTGCTGCTTTACACTTGGGGAACAGTCAAAATAAAAACCTGCTTTGAATGCTTGTTTGCGTATTGGCGTTTAAGACCTTATAATTCCAGCGATTGCTTCCGCCTCCGAATCATAACAGTTAAAAATTGTCATCAATTTTGCCATAACAATGAGACTTCTGATGTTGCCACCGAGGTTTAGGAGCACGATGCTTCCTTCGTTCCGTCGGATAGTGGTATGAGCGGCAACGAGCACGCCTAAGCCGGAACTATCCATCATTTGGACCCGTTCCAAGTTCAAAATTAGATTGAGTTTTCCTCCAGGTTCCCCTTCGTTATGAGTTACTTGGATTTGCTGATCAATAATGTTTTTGAGAGCTAAGGCATCTGGCCCAATAACGTTTCCGTCAATATCTAAAATGGTAATGCTACCTTTGTGTCGAAGGTTGACTTGCATAGAAATTCCTTGAAAGTTAATATACTCTCAAACCTGAGAGGATGATCGCGCTTCTCCTTTTTGTGGATACGCCTCTATAAAAAGAATTCAATGATTTTCCAAATTGTATTATTGAAGGGCAATTTATATTCTTTTATCGTTTTGAGCCCAATACGGAAAGAGACTTGGATGTGGTGATAAGGGGGATCTTACGCCTCCTTATTCGCGTAAATCCGAGAGAGGATGTGGCTATAGTTCTGGAGTCCTTGTATATTTGACCATTTTGATAATAGTTCCATTATCTTCATAAGTTACAGAGTCCATGCAGGCTTCCATCAAAAATAGTCCCCTACCACTGCTTTTCAGTAAGTTTTCCGGGTCGAGAGGGTCTGCTACCTCTTGACGAGCGAATCCATCCCCCTCGTCCTTGATGATGGTCACTAATCTATCCTCGGAGAGCGTGAATTGGATAGTTGCTTTTTTAACTGGATTTTCTTTATTGCCGTGCTTGATAGCGTTTGTGCCCGCTTCAATAACAGCAAGGTTAATCTGCTCTTGAATATCTTCTGTGAAGTCTATCTCTTTCAAAATCTCGGTGACAACAACGTCGAGTAGGTAAACATGTTGCATTGAACTTGGGAGAGAAAGCGTAATAACCTGTTCAGTTTCTTCGCGTGCAAACTCTTCACCTTCGTCATCAGGAACGATGGTTAATGTGTTCTCAGTAAGAATCAACTGAAAAGTCCATTGTTTTTCCGGTTCCTCTTTGTTGCTGTGCTGGGTCGACTTTGTGCCCGCTTCAATGACAGCAAGGTTGATCTGCTCCTGAATGTCCTCTGGGAGCTTCGTCTCTTTTACAATCTCAGTGACAATAACTTTGAGCAAATCAATATGTTGCATTGAACTTGGGAGAGAAAGCGTAATAACCTGTTCAGTTCTCTCACCCACGTTTGAAGCTCCTTCTTTTATCGTTTTCAGTTCTCAGTTATAGTAGAATCCGACAACAAATTTCCACTTGTAGCATAGCCTGTTAGGCTGTGCCATCAGAACAGATAACTTCAGAGTCCACACGCCGCTACAAGTGTCCAAGTAATTACGGAATCTACTATAAGCCAGAATCTCTCAACTGAAGCCTGTTAACTCCTATTAACCCGCTTTGGTATTTTAAGATTCATTATACCAAAATCATATTATAATCCAAGTTGCTACGGACACAATTTTAGAGATGCATCTGCTATGTTTCAGTGAAAAACGTTCAGGATCCGCAGCATTTCGTAGCGTCCGCTGTTGGTTTCCTGCGTGCTTAAGATGCACAATCTCACAGGTTATGATACAAAGATAGCAACTTGAGGTATTAGACGGACAATTCCATAGGGCATGCCCATCCAGATTTAAATATTTCGCTTGATAATAATTAATGCTCTATCGTCATGAGTGTTTGTGTCTCCACTAAACACCGTTAAATCGTTGACAATGGAATCACATAACGCTGCTGCTGACAATTCCGCGTTTTTGGAAATACAGGTGGCAAGTCTATCTCCACCGTAGAACATGTTCCGTTCCACTGCACTCGTAGATGCGTTCTCGTTTTTACTGAAAGCTTCACTGCTTCCAGTTTCCGTTTCGGTAATACCATCCGTATAGAAAACGAGGATATCCCCCGGAGATAAGGAACATCTGTCGCTTGAAAACGTCGCTTCCTCGAATGCCCCTATCAACATGCCTCCAGTCTTTAAGACACCCATCTCACTGGTAGCCTTCCAGTGGAATGGATAACAGTGCCCACCATTTGAATACGTGAAGGTTGAATTCGTTATGTCCAATATCCCGTAGACCATCGTTGCGAACAGATCTGCTTCGGTGTCACGGACCACTAAGTCATTAATCCGTTTGAGGATCGATGCCGGGGTGTCTTCCTCGTGACAGAGTAACCGGAGTGCTGTCCGAATCATCACCATAAGCAGTGCTGCAGGAATACCGTTGCCTTTTACGTCACCGAGGACAAGTCCGATTCGTGTTTCACTCAACGGAATGAAGTCATAGAAATCGCCTGAAACGGATGTTGAACTTTGGAGCAGCGTTGCAATATCAAATCCTTCAAAACTTGGTGCCTGTTCTGGTAACAATTTTTTTTGAATAGCAGCGGCGGCTTGAAGGTGCCCAGCGAGTTGTTGCAACCCTTCTTCGCTGAATTTGTCCCCCATTGCATGCATTAACGGGTTGATGTATTTGATGGGACGCGTCCTACCTAAAACAGCTTCAACTCGCGCCGTTACTTCGCGTAAGTCAAACGGTTTCGTGATATAATCATCTGCCCCGGTATCTAATCCCAGTACTTTATCCTCTGTCTGTCCACGTGCAGTAACCAAAATCACTGGAACATTCTTTGTATCTTTTATATTTTTTAACTCTTCGATGACCTGAAAACCATCTTTATGTGGCATCATCACGTCGAGGAGAATAAGATCTGGTGGATTTTCACACGCGCTACGCACGGCACTTTCACCGTCATTTGCAGTCCGTATGTTGTAGCCCTCTGGCTCCAGATTCATTTTTAGCAATTCGAGGATATCCAGATCGTCATCAACAATCAAAATCGTTTCAGCCATTTTTTCCCTTTTCTAATGGAACAAAAAACTGGAAGTTGCACCCCCGTCCATTCTCTCCGGCATCTAACCATAACCGTCCACCGTGTGCTTCAACTATTCCGGCGGCAATTGAGAGTCCCAAACCGGTGCCGCTTTGTGGTTTTCGTGCTTGGACACTGCCGAGTTGTCGGAATTTATCAAAGACTTTTTCTCTATCTTCAGGGGGGATTCCCGGTCCCGTGTCAATGACTTCAACGTGGACTCCGTCGGTTGCGCTCCCGTTTTGAAAAGATTGTGATATTCTTACCGTCACCTTCCCGTTATCTGGTGTGAATTTAATAGCGTTTCCAATGAGATTAATAAAAATTTGCCCAATCCGGTCTGCATCACCAATCATTGGGGGGAGATTAGATTGTGCGTGAAAAAATAGAGAAATCCCTTTTTCGTCTGCTTGTGGACGGAGCTCTTCGATCCGCCGTTTCGCTATTCTGTCTATTTGTACTTTCTCTCGCTTCATCTCAATGCGTCCCGCTTCAATTCGGGAAACATTGAGTAAATCGTTAATTAAAGCGGCGAGTCGCTTTGACTGGCGATGAGCACGGCTCAAGCTTTCATGTTGTTTTCGATTAATTTTCCCAGTTTTCCCATCAAGTATGAGCGAAATAAATCCGATGATGGACGTTAGCGGGGTTCGCAATTCATGGGACACAAGTGAAACGAACTCCGACTTCATTTTTTCTATTTCATGCTCACTGGTGATGTCATCAAAGACATAAACGGTGCCAGCAATGTTATTATCTTCATCGGAAAAATGGCTTGCGATGATACGGAGTACTCGAGAACTGTCGCTGTCTTGTTGATGGTTTCCATTGACATCCATTTCGACGATCATCGTTTGATGTTGCGCCACTTCACGTCGAGAGAAAGACAGTATTTTCATGTGAACAGTTCTTTCATCTGTCTTTGTGCCCTCCCCTATTTCCAATGTTTTCGTCCAGCAGATTGTACTGTTTGCTGTATCAACGGCGAGAAAATTTTCGTAGTCAGCGGTATCCCCTAAATTTAACAGTCGTTCGGCTACAGGATTGACGTAGAGGACGCGGTTAGTCGGTTCAACAACAATCAAACCCTCACCGAGATTGTCTACAATAGCCGTGAGCTTTTTCTCTTCTTGTGTTAATCGATCAACAGCATTCTTCAGGTTCCGACGCATCACATTGAATTCTTCGGCAAGAACACCCACTTCATTATCGCTATTGACGGTGATTTCGCTATCAAATTCACCTTGTCCGATACTACGTGCCGCTCGTGCGACTTGCAATATAGGTGTAGCGATACGTTGGGCAGCCCACCAAGCAATTAATATAACGATACAACTTGACCCGATGGTAACATAAAAAATATATCTGTTCAATCTGACAACACCAGCGTAAGCAGAGGAGATAGGCCGTGAAGTAAAGACTATCCAGTTGCTAAAGTTTTGTTGAACCTTCCACGGTTCCATATTTGAGAGTCGTGTCCTTGCCCAACCGTAGACGCGAGGTTCACCGAAAGTGTCTATCTCGCCTTTCGGTTCATAATCGTAATACTTTCCACTCACGCCCTTTTTTCCCTCAATGATTGCTTCCTCTGCAGCATCACTCATCTCTATGTAACCGTTTATTTGATACCCACTCTGAGGGGAAGCAGCAATGATTTTGCCAGACTGGTTCGTTAAAATCGTGTATGTTTTCTCTAATTCCGGCAGCATTTCAACTAAACTGCTGAGTTCAGGTAGAAACAGATATGTTCTGAGCACGCCGACTGTGTTATTTTTTTTTCGTGCGCTGGAGTCTTTATCATTCATACGTATAGGGAGAGCAATTGGGAGAAGATGCACACCGCGTACATCATCATAGACGACATCTTCAACAAATGCGTAACCGATACCGTTGTTATATGCTCTTCTCCACCAGTTTTTGTCCCGCACTTGATGTGGGGTCATTCTTGTTGTGTCGTAGTCCAATTCTTGGTCATTCGAGCGGAGGACATACCCAAAGGCATTTGTAATCGTTACCTCAGTTTTATAGCCCGCGTAGGTCTCAAGCAGGCGGATACTGTCTTCTAATCGTGCCCATACACTGAGAAATACACTCTGTTTATTGTTAGCAGTATTCGAGTACACAACTGCCGCTTGGATGTTTGGAAGCTCTCCTTGGATCTTTGAGATTTTTCCAGAGATAGCATTGTCCGCGCTTGCGAGTTTTTCTTGTGCAAGGAGAACAAGATTTTCGCCAACAGTTTCCTTGAGTGCGCTTTCGCCTAAAAATTTGATGGTTAAGGAAACTGCGAATAACGGCATCAGCGCTACTAACAGGAATAAGACTATCTGCTGACCACGTAACCCCACATTAAATCGGGAACGTTTTGACCGATCTTTATCTTTCATGTTTTCATGGCTTTCAGCCGTTGGCTATCGGGTGTCAATGAAGAGCGTTTCTGGGTGAAGTTACACCCTCTTGTTGACTGCTATTTTGCTATATGAAAGCAGCGCACGCGCCTTCCTCCGTATCATAAATCTCAATGACGGTATTGAGTTGAGTTACCTCCAGAACTTCCCGAACAGTTTTCTGAGGGTTAAGTAAAACCAACTTCCCACCCGATCGCTGACAGGACTTCAAAGTGACCACAATTGCCCCTAATGCACTGCTGTCGATGAGCGGAACGTTCATCAGATCCACCACTAGCCTATCGCGTCCGGTTTGAAGTTGTTCGTTCATTTGTCTACGGAACGCGTCAGCTGCATTTCCAAGAATCTTTCCTTCTACATGAAGGATGGAGATATTTTGCTTCCCAATCGTTGTCTCAAAATTCATTTTTTTTACTATGGCTCCTGGACTAAAAACACCTAACCAAAAACCCTTTCACTTCGTTCAAAGTAGGTTTTTGGTTGATTTGGGTCCCAAAAATGGCTTTTGAAATGGTTTAGGATGAAGATTGTGGATTGCCACGGTGCATCACAACATAACTTCGATCAAACTTTGGATTTTTAAGGACAGTTTCAACAGTTCCACCGTGTGCTTTGAGGCACACCGAACTATTGTTAATCTCGGTCTCAATAGTTTCATCGCCGGACTTATAAGCGACCCACTTCCCTGCCGGTTTCAACAAAGGCACACAGTAAGCGGCTGACTTCTGAATCGCCGCAACATAACGTGTAAAAACCCAATCGTATGCCGCGATATGTTTCTGCTGTTGCGCACAAACTTCCGCGCGTTCCGCAAATATTTCAACGTCTACTCTTTGATACCCGTTTCCGATATGATACCGACTCAACTCGGTAACCAAATATTTTAGAAAACTTACCTTCTTTTTCGACGATTCAACAAGTGTTAATCGGAGTTCAGGCATATAAATTTTCAACACAATTCCCGGGAATCCGGCACCTGTCCCAATATCAACCACAGAATCATCGCTTTTCAACGAGATATGTTCCAAGACGCTGAGCGAATCAAGGAAATGTTTATGAACGATCCCATCATCATCTGTGATCGTGGTCAGGTTAATGTGTTCATTCCATCGCAGTAATTCAGTGCGAAACAGATTGAATTGTGCCGCCTGGTGTTCAGTGAGCGGAAATCCGTAATGATTGAACGTCTCTTTTAGATTTTGCTCGAATCTCGCCAATTGTTATGCCTCATATTGGCTATCAGTAAAGGGGTGTTTTGGTGAACCCTCTCCTCTTGCTGATTGCTATTTTGCATTCTGTTGATGAAGGATAACTGTCAGGATTGAGATATCCGCTGGCGAAACGCCGGGTAAGCGCGATGCCTGTCCGATGGAAGTCGGACGAATTTTAGCGAGTTTCTCGCGCGCTTCTGTCTTTAATCCCTGAATGTCTGTATAGTCGAACGTGTCGGGAATTCGGAAATTTTCTAATCTCTTGAACTGATGGATCTGTCGCTGCTGCCGTTGGATGTATCCGTCATATTTAATTTGGATTTCCACCTGTTCTGTCACAACTGAAGGCAGGGATTCAGAGGGGGGTGCAATCTGATTTATCTGATCGTAGTGGAGTTCCGGACGTTTCAGCAGTTCCGCCAAGGATGTAGGTTGCTTCAACTCACCCGTATAGAGAATACTCGCCAAATCATCCAGGGTCGCAGAAGTCGGTTTGAGAAGAGTATCCTGTAAACGTCCCAATTCCGTTTGGATGGCTGCTGCTTTCTTTTGGAACCGGTGGTATCTGTTATCGTCAACAAGTCCGATCTGCCTGCCGATCTGGGTGAGCCGTAAATCTGCGTTGTCCTCTCGCAATGCCAACCTGTATTCCGCACGTGATGTGAACATACGGTACGGTTCCCGGATGTCCAACGTAATTAAATCGTCAATCAGTACTGCTATGTAAGCTTGCGATCTGTCAAGGATCAGAGGATTCTCACCTTTTACCTTTAAAGCGGCATTGATTCCTGCCATAAGCCCTTGTGCGGCGGCTTCCTCGTAGCCTGTGGTCCCATTGAGTTGCCCTGCGAAATAGAGCCCTGGCACCTGTTTTGTCTCAAGTGTCGGTTGTAGTTGTGTCGCCGGCGCGAAATCGTATTCGACTGCGTATCCGAAGCGCATAATCTCAGCATTTTCTAACCCTCTGATGCTATGGACCATCTCTACCTGTACATCTTCAGGGAGGCTCGCAGAAATACCGTTGAGGTAAATTTCGTCCGTATCTCGTCCCTCAGGCTCTACGAAGACTTGATGTTCTGTCTTTTCTGCGAAGCGAACCACCTTATCCTCAATCGAGGGACAGTAACGGGGACCGATGCCGACAATACGACCGCTGTACATCGCAGATCGGTGGAGGTTCTCACGGATGACCTGATGTGTTTGCTGATTCGTGTAAGTCAGGTAACACGGGAGTTGGGACTGTGTAATTCGTTCGGTTAAAAATGAGAAAGGGAGAGGATTTTCATCGCCCGGTTGAATTTCCATTTCGCTGAAATCAATCGTCTGGGCGTTGACACGTGGAGGCGTGCCAGTTTTAAGCCGCCCGATCTCAAACCCAAGGCTTAAAAAACTTTCTGACAGTTTCTCAGCGGATGACTCACCGGCTCTACCTGCGCTATATGATACATCGCCGATATGGATGATGCCTTTCAGGAAAGTGCCTGTGGTTAGAATCACAGTCTCTCCGAAATAAGCTGTCTTTGTCTGACTCAGAATCCCGATGCATCGACCATTTTCGACGAGCAATTCCTCAACTAATACCTGTTTCATGTCCAGTCGTTCTTGTGTTTCAAGGACCTGTTTCATCTCATCTTGGTATGCCTTTTTATCGGCTTGTGCGCGGCTTGATCGAACTGCGGGGCCTTTTTTGGTATTTAAACGTCGGAATTGGATCCCAGTTTTGTCAATATTTTTTCCCATCTCACCGCCGAGTGCATCTATCTCTTTAACGAGGTGCCCCTTAGCAAGCCCTCCAATCGCAGGGTTGCAAGACATCTTCGCGATGGTATCCAGATTGATTGTGACGATGAGTGTTTCACAGCCCATTCGTGCGGCGGCGAGTGCCGCTTCACAACCTGCATGGCCCGCACCGACTACGATAACGTCGTATTGTTTTTGATACGTATTCATTTTTTTTCGGAGTTGTCAGTCGCCTGCTATGCAGGCTTTCAGTCATCAGTTTTCGGTTAAGACTTATAGCAGTTACATGTCCAGTACATTTCACAGGCCGATCTTTTACGAACAACCGATAACTAATTAAAGTCCATCGTAGATAATGCTGATAACAAGTGTCGCGACGACTTCAAGGCTTTTTGGACTACATTTATCGACCGTATCTTCAACCGTATGCCAATACGGATAAGTAAAGTCTATAATATTTACCATTGGAATCCCCACCTCGATTAACGGGACGTGATCGTCCAAGATTGCGTCTCCTAAACGGGATTGAAACGGTGTTAAACCGAGCGTTGCTGCGCGCTGCCAGATTGCTTCAGCGAATCCCCGATTTGCATTCCAAGAATAACGTTCAATCGGGAGTGCCAAATCCTTATCCCCGATCATGTCTAACAGAATTCCATAATCCGGTTTCCACTTCCCCAAATTTCGAGCGAAAAACCGAGAGCCGATAAACATATCCTCGATGGACCTACCGTAATCCTCACCATCAAAAAGCACAATGACGACTCTACGTGGCGGTGCGTGTTCCTTTAAAACTCTCGCAATTTCAAGGAGGACAGCAACCCCAGAGGCACCATCGTTGGCACCGAGGATCGGTTTATCCCGATTCTCTGGCTTTGGATCCCGGTCAGCGAAGGGTCGGGTATCCCAATGTGCTGCGAGTAAAAGCGTCTCACCAGTTGCCGGTCCAAATTCTGCCAAGATATTGTTCAGATGGAGCGTTGCTGTTTTCGTTTTATACTGGTGGGGTTGAAGGACTACGTTGTTCGCATATTTCTGAAGTTCTCTAAACAAAAAATCCTGCGTTTCGCTATGTGCAACCGAACCGGGCGGACGCGGTCCGAATGCGCATTGCCGCTCCAACATATCAAAAGCTCGTTGTGCATCAAAGACAGCATTCGCTTCGCGGGCGGTACTGACACGCTCGCGAGTAGAGTCTCCGAAACCTATATTTCGGTTGTCTGAATCTGACTCCGCACATGCAACACTAAATACGCCGCACTGCAGACTGACGAACAGTACGACGAGCCATTGCCTTTCCATTTTTTAATGTATTGCTCCATGACTGCCCTCTCTTACATTACGGACAGGTTTCCGGTTAGTTCTCGACTTGATTTGGGAGATCTACCTACTATTCACCCTAAGCTTTTCGTCTGCCTTCAAGTGCCTTTGCGAGTGTTACTTCATCAATGTACTCTAAATCACCTCCCACGGGAATACCGTAAGCGATCCGAGTGACAGCGACTTCAAAGGTTTCCAGGTGTTGTGTCAGGTAGAGCGCAGTTGCTTGTCCTTCTGTCGTCCAGTTTGTAGCAAGGATTACTTCCCGCACCAGTTCTCCATCTACAGTAGCGTCCCGAATTCGTTGAAAGAGGGTGTTGATTTCAAGTTCTTCGGGACCAGTCCCGTCCAATGGTGAGAGGACCCCTCCCAGTACGTGGTAAAGCCCCTTGTAACCGTTGGTTCTTTCAATTGCCCAAAGATCATCAGACTCCTCAACGACGCAAATCACCTGCCGATCGCGGCGTGGACTTGTACAGATATAGCAGGGATTAGTGTCTGTAATAGTGCCACATATATCGCAGTAAGATAGATGCTGTTTTACCTGCGCGATGGCTTCTGCAATTTGGGCAGTCTCGGTGTCAGGTAACTTTAGCATAAAAAATGCTAAGCGTTGCGCTGTCTTCTGACCGATCGTTGGCAGTTTTTGGAGTTCTGTAATGAGTTTTGCCAGCGGCTTCGGGTATTCTTGCATTTTCTGATTACGGTCTAACTCTCATTGCTCCAAATGTAAAGCAAAGACAAATTTGCCGCGTGTGGGCAAAATTTCGTTCCAGAATGGTTTTCTCTGTAAAAAACTGCACGCGAAAAAGCATTTGCGCATTCTTCGCTAGCCTCTGCCTGAAGCATTGTCCCCCAGGTTTCCTATAGAGGGAACCTGCTCAAGAAAGGCAACCAGAGGGACCATTCTTTAAAAAGTTACGGGAGGCCTGGGATCTTAATGCCCCCGGTCAGCTTGCTCATTTCTGCTGACATCATTTCTTGCGATTGCTGCAGTGCCTCATTGACTGCAGCCACGACAAGGTCTTCGAGCATTTCTGTATCTTCCGGATCAACAACCTCCGGTGTAATGTGGAGTGACACGACTTCTTGCTGTCCATTGACAACAGCGGTTACCATTCCTCCGCCGACAGTTGCTTCAACGGTGCGGTTTGCGAGTTCTTCTCGGATTTCAAGCATCCGCTTTTGCATTTGTTGTGCTTGTTTCATCAAGTCGTTCATTTTCATATTTTTAATTTCCCTTGCGGTTCGATGAAGTGGTTAGAGTATTCGAGGTTATCTTCACAGCGTTGATTCGCAAAAACACATCTCTTTACTGACTTTGGAAAAGAACGGTTACTGAGTCTCCACAACTTTAGCATCGAAAAGGTCAAGTGCTGTTTTAAGTTGCGGATCCTCCTGGGCTTCAATCCTACGTAGAAGCGGTGTTTTCCGTTCTGTTTCTTCCGGTCCATCCTCGGATACAACCGATTCTGACACTGTATCTAAGGCAACTAATTCGATTTTCACGGGTTTGCCGACTTCCTGCTTTAGGGCATCAGCTATAATTCTTTTGTCTTCCTCCGTTACCATAAAAAGATATGAGGGTGAACAGGCAATTTCGACTGTGTGGGTGCCATTCACAGTAAGGGCAGTTTCCTCTGGCAATCCGTGTTTGAGTTTTCGAGGGAGTCTTGACTTTATCTCTTCCCAAAATAAGGGCAGATCTGCGAGATTTCTGGATCCATAAGACACAGAAGAAGGGTTTGGCACGTTTGTGTCTGGTGAAGAAGAAGGAGTGGGTTGTTCCTTGTGAGATGTACTTGATATCTCTTTCTCGAGAACAAATGGCGTTGCAGCAGATGTATCTGACTTTACAGAGGAAGGTGAATCCGGCAACGTTGATTGTAGGTTTGGCTGGTTTATCGGCGATGCGAATCTGTTCTGCTGTGGTGTGCTTTGGGTTTCCGTTGCAGAAAAACCTGCTGAATCGAATTTCTGTTCTAATGCCGACAATTTGTTGATTATCTCTTTAAAAGGTATGCCTTCTTCAAGTGAGTTGAGTTGGATGAGTGCCGTCTCTAATTGAAGTTGTGGATAACCATACTGTTTGATGTCCTGATTGGTGTACATCAAAATTTTGATGATCCGTGATAATCTACCTACCGACATCTCTTCGGCCTTCTGCTTGAGTCTCGGAAGATCTGACTTGGGACTCTGAACCTGCTCACCGAGGCTGCTGTCGATTGCTAAAAGCCGTAAGTCCCGGAAATAGCCGATCAGTTGATCTAAACATTGTGACAAGTCCGTGCCTTGCTTCGTCAGGTTATTGAGTGTTTTCAGTCCTTTTGCGACGTTTCTTTCCGTTATTGCCTCTGTGAGTTCTTGGACCAGAGAACTGGCACCGAGCCCGATAGTCTGTTCAACGGCTTCTACTGTTAAATTCTTGCCAGCAGAAGAAACGAGTCGTTCCAATAAGTTCTCTGCATCTCGTAGACATCCTTCAGATTGTCGGGTAATAAGCGTGAGTACGTCCGTATCCGCTGAAATACCTTCTTCTTTGACAATTAACTGTAACCGTTCGATTATCTTTTCATCTTCGAGGTGTCGAAAATCGAAATCTTGACAGCGAGAACTGATTGTCTTCGGGATTTTGGCGTGCTCGGTTGTTGCCATGATGAACATGACATGCGGAGGCGGTTCTTCAAGCGTTTTGAGCAAGGCGTTGAATGCCTCTGTTGAGAGCATGTGCGCTTCATCTATGATGTAAATTTTGTAGGGACAGGTAGCTGGCGAGAGTTTGACGTTTTCACGGAGGTCTCTGATTGTATCAATACCGCGGTTGGAGGCGGCATCCATTTCAATAACGTCGAAGGACCTATCCTGCGAAATTTCGTTGCAAAATTCGCAGTGGTTGCAAGGCTCAGCGGTCTTGGTCGAGTCAAATTCGGTTTCTTGAATGCGGTTGGGACAGTTGACAGCTTTGGCGAGGATGCGCGCGACTGTGGTTTTACCGGTGCCGCGGGGGCCCCAAAAAAGGTAGGCATGCCCGATACGTTCGGAGAGGATCTGATTCTTGAGTGTTCTGGTAATGTGCTCCTGTCCGACAACGTCGCTGAAGTTTTGGGGGCGCCATTTTTGAGCGAGAACCTCGTAAGACATCAGGCAATCCTTTTTTGTATGACTTGCATCTCAGGAAGGAGATATGGCCAGTCTAGCGAATTCGCACAAAAGATGGCTATGCACCCAGGGTTGACAAGCTTCTCCAAGCGTTGCCCACGTCGTTAGCTCAGGTTAGGCACCCTTGCGTCACACGAGCAACTCATCTACCGCTGCTTCCTTCCGGACCTGACGGGGTTCAATAAGCGCACGTTGCTCAAGACCCAACCATCAACACTACGTGCGTGGGACAGTCCTCACAGAAACAGGCCGCATCTGGGGATTCAGTCCTGCTTTAGCGGATTGCAGATACAGGGCACCGCTACCTCCCCACCTAGCATAGCCAAGGCATCAATTATTTGAGCAGTTCTATAGCAAGTTTTGACTCGCAAGCAGCATTAAAGGTGGCGGAGAGAGTGGGATTCGAACCCACGGTACTGCAAAACAGCACACATGATTTCCAGTCATGCCAGTTCAACCAACTCCTGCATCTCTCCGTAAAATTTTCAAGACATCTCATCGAGCCGCACGCGATATGAGATGGGATATCTGATAGAAAAACAAATTCTGACCTAATTCCAGATCGAAGAATGTAAAGCAAAGACACATTGTACTTTAATAGCACAATTTCGTATGGAGCAGACGGGATTTGAACCCGTGACCTCATCCGTGCGAGGGATGCACTCTCCCAACTGAGCTACTGCCCCAGAAGCAAAAAATAAAAGTTTCGCGAGAACTATCTTCGACCTACCATGAAAAAAACGGAGAGAGTGGGATTCGAACCCACGGTGACTTGCGCCACAACAGTTTTCGAGACTGTCCAGTTCAACCACTCCTGCATCTCTCCTTCTGATATAATCTCTCCAACCTATAATAACAGGTGACACATATTCATCCTTACTATAGGTTTTTTATCCTTTATTACGGCGTTGCCGAAAAAAGGACTTCAAGAGAGCACTACTTTCCTCTGCTAATATCCCACTCACTACCTCAACGCGATGATTAAGTCGTTTATCTTGTAGGATATTATAGAGCGTTCCGGCTGCCCCTGATTTCGGGTCTGTTGTTGCGTAGACAACTCTTGGAATACGGGCTAACACGATCGCTCCAGCACACATCGGACAAGGTTCTAACGTCACATATAGGGTCGTATCAACAAATCGCCAATTACCGATTTCTTCAGATGCGGCTTGTAGAGCAAGCATTTCCGCGTGGGCAATAGGATTGCCACGTGCTTCGCGCAAGTTAGACGCTTCGGCGATCAGGACATCGCCTCTAACAAGCAAGGCACCAACTGGCACTTCTCCTTTTTCGCCTGCCTGTTGTGCTAATTTAAGAGCTCGTCCCATCCAGAAAAAATCGTTATCCAAATTTTTCCAGCAAATAGTTTTGAAGCGCCTGAGAGGATTCGAACCCCCGGCCTTCTGATCCGTAGTCAGATGCTCTAATCCACTGAGCTACAGGCGCGTATTGAACGGAGAGGGTGGGATTCGAACCCACGATGGCTTACGCCATAACTGCTTAGCAGGCAGTCCAGTTCAACCACTCCTGCACCTCTCCCTCTGGCGGTGGGAGTAGGATTCGAACCCACGATGGCTTGCGCCATAACGGTTTTCAAGACCGCCGCTTTCGTCCACTCAGCCATCCCACCTAACGTCAAAAAACCTCTACTTTAATTATACACTATATAAAATATTGTGTCAAGGAAATTGTTATTTTTTTTCCCCATATTCAGGTAGGTTTCAGCATTTAATTCGGTGATTTTCTTGGATGTGCAAAGGGGCAGGGCGACCACTTCTACACATTGTGGTCGGGAAATTATAACGACAGCGTGAACGAGTTATCACGTGCTTTGAATAAGTTACGATCACAGATGGACCGAACAACTTCCTTGACACATCTATTGCCAAGGTATACTAAGTTTCCCTATGCCATTCCAGCGGTTCATTTCGCAAGTAGGGGAGCAGCATGCCTTGGAGACGCTGGTGCGCGTGGTGTAAGTGTGCTTTAATTGTCCCTTCTGATCTGTTTAACAACACTGCGATCTCTTTAATTGCCAGTTCTCTTCGGTACCGAAGATTGAAGACACGACGCTGGCCCGGTGGGAGTTCCCGTACCGCCTTCCGAATAACCTTACCAAGTTCCTTGTCTTCAAGGAACTTCTCAGGCGACGGGTAAGAAACTGACATCTGTAGAATATCGTCGGCATCAGGTGGTAATTCTTCAAACGTAAGAACTCTGCTCCGGTTGCGCTGCCGCTGAAAGTCTATGCTACTGTTGATAGCGATCCGGTAAATCCAACTGTAAAACGCAGAGCCACCTTTGAAACTTGGCAGTGCTTTAAATGCTTTTAGAAAGACCTCCTGACTAATATCTTTTGCTGTTTCTCGATCACGAATCTGTTGGTAAATGAGGTTATATATTTTCTTTTCATATTTGAGGACGAGAGGATTAAAAGCCTCTATGTCACCATTTCGAAACCGATTGACAAGTTCGTCCTCGTCAATCTGTTCAAGCTCCGACGCTGTGTACATACTGGTCGGTTTTTGGGTGCGCGTCATGTTTTTTCTCCATGTCGAATTAAGTTTAATGGACTCGGGTCCACAATTTTATATCCAACGCATACTGACTTAAAATTTACACACCTTAGTGATCAGAAAGTTCCAATTGAGTTAATGTGAGTATATCTACTTCATTACCTTTAGACAGATTTAATCAGGATTTTGTTCGTTTTTTTTAATCGTGTAAATCCTGATTCGGATTACTGAATGTCTCTGCGATACAACGTTAGGAACTGTTGACATGCCAATTGCTTTGCAGTATACTGATAACGTCCTTAGATTTTGCAGAAATGACCTCAAGTGAGGTTAAAAGAGAGACTCTGATGCGCCGGTATAGCATTCAAACCAAAATCGTTCTTCCATTCCTGCTCCTATTTGCTTGTGTCACTATCTTTGTGCCGTTGCTCACAGTTGAACTCTTTGCGTGGAAGTACAGTGAACAATTTACACGTGAAACCCAAGGATGGCTCAATACCATCGTAGAAACTGGGTTTATTCGGGAAGATAGTGACAAAGTCAAGAAAGCGTATAGTGTAGAAATTATGATTTTCGGTTCCGATTACACGCTTAATCATAGTACGTTGATCGGACTCTCCGATGCTGAGCAGGATTGGGAAAATTTAGCAAAAAAAATGCGGTTGAGTGAGGTCAAAAAGCATTTCCAAAAAGCAGATGAAACACCTATGACACACGATGTGACGCTCGCTGGAAAGCCTTACAAGGTTTTTTATCTTTCGCTCCCTCCTGAACGGTTCTATTGCCTATTGCGCCCGATGGAAAAGATTGCTGAAGCGAAGCGGACCCTGACATGGTATATGTTGGGTATTGCTGTCCTCGTCATGGCATTGATCGCATTTATTAGTTACCGTATCGGGAAAAACTTAACAAATCCGATTAAAGTTTTGGTCGATTCTACGGCCCGTGTCGCGACGGGCGACTTGGATGAGCAGTGTGAGATTAAAACGCATGACGAAATTGGCGAGCTCGCTGCTGCGTTCAATCAGATGACAAGGGATCTCAAGGAGTTCAGAGATCAGCTAATTCAAGCGGAACGTTTGGCGACAGCAGGAAAAATGGCTGCTTCATTCGCACATGAGATCCGAAATCCACTGTCATCTATGCGGATGTTGGCGCAGATGTTGATGCAGAAACCCGAAATGTTGGGAGAGAAGCATCAACGATCCATTCGTTACATCCTTGAAGAGATTGAGCGGATTGATACTATCGTGAAAGGCTTAATGGAGTTCGCCCGTCCTTCGTCGCTGGATCTCAAGCAACAACCGATCGCACCTGTCCTACAAGCCGTTCTCGCTTTGATGGAAGCCAATTTAGCACACCACAAAATCCAACTCGTCTTAAATTTGTCACGTGAAACCCCAGAAATTCAATTTGATTCGGATAAATTGAAGCAGGTGTTTATGAATGTGGTTCTGAATGCGATGGAGGCGATGCCGCAAGGTGGAGTATTGCAGGTGTCCACCTTTACGGAAAATAATAGCGTCTGCATCAAAGTGGAAGATACAGGAGTCGGGATACCAGGGGCGGATGTGGAACACCTCTTTGAGCCGTTCTTTACCCGGAAGACGAGAGGAACGGGACTCGGACTGGCGAATGTCAAACGAATTCTTGAGGAACATGGGGGTGACGTTGAGATTGAGAGTGCACTCGGCGAAGGAACGGAAGTATTATTGTGGTTACCGGTGGCTGCTTCTGCATGATGGATTAGAGGGAATCGCTGCCTTGATCTGTTGAAAGTTTAAGTGAGGTTCGCACGGTTTGCCGCACCGTATCGCATATACGCATAGCATGTTGTGTGTCGTCAGGAGTCGCTGAATCGCCCGGATAGCGGGAGTCAACTGCATACTCGGTTACTTTCTTAAAATCAAGCTGCCACTGCGACCAATCAGGCAGCGTCGGCACAATCAATACCAGCAATTCTTCAAGGTCATGCGTCCGTGGGACAGGAACATCTGACTCCTGAAGCCATGCTTTGAGATATTTTTCAATACACTGTTGTGCATGAAAACAGATGGAATTGTAAAATGGACGGGATGCTTGTCGCGCCAACTGTGCCATATCATAATCTTCTTCAGCCTTCTCTATCCACTCCAACGTCAATGGATTCATGCAGTCCTGTTCCTTCTTAACAGCGTTTGATGTGCCTCTCCGGTTTTCTCTATTGTAATCCGTATCGGATCCATAAAGACAATTACCTTTTTCAGTGATCTCTCGGAGAAACCAATCGTTATACGAGACGCGAGACGCGATTTCCTCTGGCGACCGCACCAAAATATCCAAACTGAAGCGGTGAGGAATCCGTTGCCGGATTTCCACAGCTTTATTCCGAAATTCCGATTTTGGAATATCCATGATAACAAGCAGATCCACATCCGAGTCTTCCGTTGGCGTGCCGTAGGCATGCGATCCGAAGAGAATCACTTGTAGCGGTGTGAATTCGCGCACGATGTTGTCGCATGTAGTTTGAATATCTTCCCAGGTAACCATGCCTGCGTTCTCCTTTATCGAACTCATATTAGAGTTTAGCATAGATTCGAGAGCGGCGACAAGTTATTTTTTTCATGGGGTTAGGCACCCTCCTATCTGACTGGTTTCTGTGCGCAAAATGGCTCTTTTCAAATTCACGTTTTTAAAGTGAGTTCGCATTTTATTATTAAACTCACGTTAATTAGTTACTGGTTATTGGTAGTAAAGGGTCTTGGTTAAACGAACACCTCTTGAAAAGTCTCCTTTGGTTACTTCCCCCGCAAGTAAGGAGGAATCATCGCATTCGAGGCAAGACTATTTCCGAATCAGCAGCTTTCGAGTGGCAGAGAACTCACCTGCTGTCAACGTGTAAAAATATAACCCGCTTGCAACGCGCTCTCCGACCTCGTTTCGTCCATCCCAATACGCCGCACGCGACTTGCTTTTATATACGCCCGCAGGCTGATGTCCGAGCGACAATCGCCGCACCAGGTGCCCATCCACGGCGTAGATATCCACTGATACTGCCGCGGGTGTTGCTAGTTGATACGGGATCCACGTCTCTGGATTGAACGGATTCGGATAGTTATTGAATAAATCTGTCTCTATGGGAACTTGTGACAAATCTGACCAATATTCTGATAAGGTATCCTGTTCGGGTGTGAAAAAAGGCGCGCCCTGTATACGTCTCTGACCGTTAGTGCTTTTATATCTTCCGCTAACTTCGTACCTTACCCAATCGCGGCGAGCCCAGCACCCTTTTTGTCTGATTCTACCCCATAATTTTATGGTGTCAGAATCATGCCAATCCCACCCTTTCAGATTGGCATCTTCAGAGTAGCTATATGTTATAGAAACTGAACCCTTGACAGTTCTTGGTGGGACATCAACGTAGCGCGTCCACGTCTCCCATACCCGCTTTTTCCAACAAAACGTCTGCCAGGTGCCTTTGTATATACCGGTTCTGGTGAAAGACTTCTCCCAGGAGACAACATTGAATCTGAAAGAAGTCCGACTCAGCCCATCAACCTCCACTCCGAAGTCGGCTGAACCTTCGCTTCCCGTGTATAACGTAGTCGTAGCCACACCGCTGCTGTCAGTTGTCGTTGAAGTTCTTGAGAAGGATATCTCTTTATCATCACTATCTATGAATCGGACACGAACACCCCCGATTGGGGTATTGTTCTGTGATTTGACATAAACAGAGATAGTTCTTTTTTCACCGGAGGTAATTGAGGTCCCATTGCTGATACCAGAAACAGTAAAGGAGTGGGCTCTCAGCGGAGGTGCTTCGCTATATGCTCTTACGACCACCCACATAGTCCTTCGATCGACCCAACCATCTACAATCTTACCTTTTATTTTAAGACTCTTATCTCCAACTTTGTCAACACGATCTACTGATGAGTTCCCGAATCGCAACAGATTCCAGCTTCCCTCCCAAAACTTCCATTGCATAGGTTCAAAAGCTGAAAGAGAGTAGAAATCAAATGGTTGGTCAAAGGTAATCGTTTTTGTCCAATCTCTCCACTTAGCAGGGAGCAAATCCAGCTTCCCTCTAACCGTAAATCCGATCATTCCTGCCCAATAAGGTCGAAAGTGCGATGTTGGTGGTGCCTTTGGCACAATCATCGTATAAGGAGCCGCCTTGGCCGCACCAGCAATGTTCCTCTAAATCCAAGTCCTCCATGCTCATGGGCAGTTAGTCCCCAAGTATCGGCGACCTCCTCAAGACTCAACCATCTGAAATCACCGCCAGGATCTGCAAACAAAATATGGCCCCGCGCATCATACCCGACAGCTACAACGTAATGATAACGTGAGTTTGATAAATATTCAAGAGTTTTTGGACCTAAAGAGAACTCTTTTGGTATAATGAAGTAAACCGTTTCATTTCTTCAACCCAAAGGAGT
>RKRR01000144.1 GCA_007571305.1 Candidatus Poribacteria bacterium
GGGGTGGAGATACAGGTTTAATCAAATTCACATTAGTTAGAAAATTGGTAAATTGAAAAAAATTGTTATATAATTTAAGTATGGCACAAACGTTACTTTTTTTCAAGTTTCCAAGAGGTTCTTGAACGCATAACAAAGGAGTATCAAAGATGAAACTGACTTATGTTTGTATTGCCGCACTCTGTGTAGCAGTTGCCCTAACTGCCTTCGCTGCTGATCCAGTGGTAGTCACAGAAATAGAGGATAACAAGGGCGGGGCTTATCAAGCCGTCGAACTGGAAGAAGGCGGGAAATTCTTCCACGATAGGGACTACACAATTACGAATATCCCGAAGGATTTTGTTGGCTTAACGCAAGTCTCCACATCAGCAGACTGTCCGGGCGGACAGGACTACCGACTCACGTTCGACATCGACCGGCCGGCTTATGTCTACCAAGCATGGGACAGCCGACATACACCCCCGGAGGATCGCGGACAAGATCCGAAAGGTTGGTTCACAAAGGGATATACCGATACCGGCGAAATCCTCATGCTGGATGCCCCACATGCCCCAACCGAGTACCACATCTACAAATCTAATGAACCGTATCCAGAGGGAACAGTGGAATTGCTCGGTATTGATGAAGTTATTGGGGATCCGGTCCTCATGTGGACGATATTCGTCGAAGAAGGTGTGCTTCCCGTTGATCCGGCTGGGAGTCTAACGACAACGTGGGGCGAAATCAAAACGAATAAGTAATGTTATCATTGAAGCCGAATTCCTATTACAGGCGGGCTTGTCAGTCCGCCTCTGACCGCGGGTATTGAGGGGCACGATTTGGAGATCGTGTGGACAAAGTCCGGAATCAGATTCGGTGCGGTGGATGCTGTTTTCAAGGCGAGCGTTAAAACAGGGTCAGGAATCGGTTAATAGATAATACACGCCCCACCGGCACAGGCACTCCCTGCTTTCTGCGTCACATCACCAGCAACACTTTCAGCCTCACTAGCCTCAAACTCGGCAACTATTGACATCGTTTCCTCTGCTGGCTTGGATAGACTGAGCTGGAGGGTATCACTCTGTGTGAACGTTACTGTACATCCTGTCATCTGGCAAAGGGCGATCGCGACGATCAAGAGAATGAAAATGGTTTTGGGTTTACGGGACAACAGCATAAAAATGTGTTTCATTCTTAAACCTCGACTCTCTGAAGGTCAACTTGGTCAAGCGTATTTGTGCCTAAACCGACTCCACTCGCCGTGTTGATATGGTTTGCGAGCTTAGATACAGAATCCAATTCCATCTCCTCGCGCTTCTGGTTGACAGTCTGAAGGACAAGAACATCGAGGATAACTGGATCTGTACTAACAAAGAGGCTGCCGTATTTCCAGGTACTTTCGGCGTGATATGTCGGGCCTCGGTCAAACGATGCAACCAATCCATCAACAATATTGAGAGCAAGTTTATTTTTCAGTACCCTATGCTCCAAAATCTCGGCGATAGCCGGATTACAGTAGAGCGGTTTCGCATGGAACCGGCGTGTGTTATCAACACTCCCAAACGCGAGGTTCTTTAAACATCCGCTGATCCCCGCCATTTCGTGGTGTTTCAAAACAGGAACATTAATCAATACATTCACATGCTCCGTAACGATTCGGGAATACCGGGAGTGAGTACTTCCGTTTTCTCGGCGGTTCACACTGTCTTTTTCGCTTTCGTAAAACACCGCGTCATCATACCCGATACCCTCTGTATCAGAGGCAATAGTTTGCACTTCGCCTTCATCCTGCATAATAGGGTACCCAGCGTTTAAGAGGTGACTTTCAAACCGATCCCAGATAATAATTTGTTTTTTGAGAACACCCGCGCCGTATAACCCCTCAACAATCTTATCAACAATAATAGAATGTGTGCTGAGTTCAGGGCCGCCAAGTGGATTGATTTTTATCCCGACAATATCATCAGGTAGAACAATATCTCGCCATGCCTCTTTCGCGGAAGCACGGCCAGTGAACTTCATCATCGCCTGATCCACCAGTTCACTGACGGCATCTTCATCAAGCCGATCACCATCCCAAACGTTTTCACTGACGGCCTCGACGACAGGCGTAAGGGGTGTTGTTGTCGTGACATCGGGTTGTAACTGCCCACTACTCAACTGCGCGAATGCCGGCAAGGCACCTAATGCGCCACTGATGCCACCAACACCAGCGGCAAGCCGGGTTAAGAATTGTCGGCGATCAAGTGCATCTCGGTGCTGTGCCGCTTCCTGGCTATCAGCGATAATATCTTTTATAACGGTGTCGTGAGGTTTCATCAAAGTTTGCCCAATTCCGTGAGAATTTGCGCCGTCGGCACACGGACAGCTACCCCGTCAATGGATTTCCAAGCGATTGTCCCATCCTTGCGAAGAACATAGGATGCAGGGCGAGCGATTCTATTGTTACCAGGATCCAAAACATTGTAAGCCTCGATAACCTCTCTATCCTTATCAGCGAGGACAGGGAATTCAAGTCCGCCGCCTTGAACCGTCTTTTTGGTATCGCCTTCATTATCGGAACTAATAGCGATGAGTTCCGCACCTGTCGCCCGAATTTTAGCATAGTTTTTTTGCAACTCTCCGAGTTGCCCTCTGCAGAACGGTCACCAGCCCCCGCGGTAAAATATAAGCACTACATTCTTGTCGTTTCCGACATAATCAGCGAGTGCGTGTAACTTGCCGTCGCTATCCGGCAATTCAAATACGGGTGCCTGGCTGTCGAGACTCAAGCCTTGCCCCGGATCCAACTTGTCCGGTTCAGGTAGCCGAGTGAGTCGAACCTGCAACTCCAATGTCTCCGCCGCAGGTATCGGATGCACGGCGACTTCGGTTTCTTCGTAACCTGCATGCATAATTGCCAAGGTGAAGGCTTGCTCTACAGGGAGGTTTTCAAAGATGAAAACACCAGTCTCCGTTGTCAACGTTTCGTAAATTTTTCCTGCTTTATCCGTAAGTTGGAGGTTGACTTCACCGAGAGATTCGCCGGTTTTTCCATCCGTTAAAACACCACGTAGATGCGAGACAGGGGTATCCAACGCCACAAGTGCCACTTTGTCCAGCGAGACAACTTGACCAGCGGTAACTGTGACATTTACCTCCTTCGTCTCATAACCTTTTGCCGATATTTGAAGTGTGTAGGTTCCAACTTCTATGGATGGAAGTTCGTAACTGGCTCGAGCTTCTACTTGCGTTAAGAGTTGCCCATCTCTTAGTAGGCGCACCTGAATCAAAGCCCCATTAATAGATTGCACTTCTCCACGCAGGGTACCCGTTAGTGCCTCAACTGCGGGAGTGTCTATTGTTTCCTCAACGGGATCCTCTATTCCGCAATTCAAACCTGCGAACAGCAAGAGTGCTAAAGCCAACGTTTGTATAGCAAGTTTCCTGTTTGCAAGCGGCACCGACTTTTGTATAGCAAGTTTTCGGTTTGCAAGCGGCACCGACCTTTGTATAGCAAGTTTTCGGTTTGCAAGCGGCACCGAAAAAATATGCATCTGTTTCATGATTTTTTCACCTAATTTATCTGTTGTTTAATTCTGCCCCATGTCGTTGTGAGTTTGTTGACGGGCTCAACCGCTGCAGCAGTTTCAACCCCGTTGTCCATGAGAAAATCCATATCCTCTTTTTCTAAAGCAACATTGAAGAGGGCAACATCGTCAATAATACCTTCAGTATACCGATCATAATGTCGTGCGATGTGAAATACACCTTCACCTGTGCCGTATCCATCTTTTTTATTGAAATCAATCTCGGTTTCCATCTTGCCATCCACCCATATTGAGGATTTGCCGCTGGAAGCGTCCGCTCGTCCTGCGATGAAGTGCCACTTGTCATCGGCGATAACTGTGGTGCCGTGGCAGGCGAAACTTGTTGCCGCGCTATCACGCAAATAGAGACTCACGGTGTTCTTGGATCCATTGTCCCAAAGAAGATACCACGGTAATACCTGCGATGTATCCTCATAGTTTTTACCGACGAGTGAGCCGCCAACCTTGCTACCCTTGTAATAGAGGGTAATCGTGAATGAGACACCCGCCTTAAACCCTACAGTATCTGAGTGTGGTACTTCAACCCAATTGGAAGCCCCATCAAATTCAAGTGCTTTTCCAAATTTCCCGTCTACCCACTTTGCACCGTGAATTTCACCATCGTTTCCGTGCTCTGACGAATCTGTCGCAACATTACCTTTTCCCTCCTCAAAAAGCCACATTCCCGTGATACTCTTTGGGTCAATATCAGCGAAACTGGGCAGTGCTATGAGTAAAAAGACTGCCATAAAACCTGCAAGACTTATTCGTACATTTTTAAACAAAAACATTACGGTTCCTCCTCAAAATCGCTGTCAGTCACAATAACAGATAAGCAATTAAGCAATTTTCGTGCCATCCTATTTCCTGCCTCAATCATGAGATTTTGCACAAAAAGGGGCAATTTCTCGCTGTAGCGCGCACAAAAAGGGGCAATTGCAAACGTCCAAAAATTGAAGGCACACTTTTATGCTATAGTATACCACCCATAAGATACGAATGTCAAGAGGCGCGTCAGAAGAATGTGGTTTTCAGTTTGATTCACGGATGGATTGCCTCAGTATCGGTATCACGTGAGTTCGTAGCGTCTCCCAAACCGATTCTCCGTGAAAAAACAGATGTAAATTTATTTTTTACTTTAAGGAATAGCGTTTGTAACGTAGTTTGCCCGTGTCCGTAGATTGACAGTGTTGTTTTTTTTTGATAAAGTAACCCCTGTTTTACAGATATATCGAAATTTTGCGGAGACAGACACACGAAAAACGCTGATCGCTCTTCTCATTCTATTATTAAACTTTGTAGAAGCCTTCTGTTCATGTTGATTTTGTTGTTGAACGGGACGGTTCACGCTGCGTTCGAGAACATGGAACTCCTGGCGGGTCCAGTTGGGATGGGTGGTGCGTACGCTGCCGCAACACAGGACACCAGCGCACTGATATGGAACCCAGCGGGTTTGGCGCGATTACCTACCCCTGAAATTGGCATTAGTTACATG
>RKRR01000059.1 GCA_007571305.1 Candidatus Poribacteria bacterium
ATTAACAAACAGCATTAGTCGTTTTGGACTTGCAAAAATCGGTTGATAGTCGAGACCTCCGTAAATGGAGTAGGTGACATTCTCTACCCAGTGATATGCTGAATCTGATACAAGATTTGTCAAAAAATGTCAAGTTTTAATTTCTTAAGTCCAAAACGACTAATTCCGTAGGATTTTGTAGTTGTTGATTCCGCGCATAAAAACGTGAATTCGTGGTATCAAAAACTTTTTGGTAACATATCCTTTCACTTACCCGCAAGGAATAATTAAAAATTTGAAATCTTATCATTCCCGCCGGTTTGCGCTTGCATGCATGACAGCGATATTTTTTACGATTGGCTTGCAAGTCGTTACACCAGCGGACACCAACGACGAAGGACAAGATACATTCCAGAACATGCGAAACCATCCGCAAGAGCATTGGTATAACCTTACCTTGATGAACACCAAGATCGGCTATATGCACACGTCTACTGAAAAAACTGCGTATCAAGGGAAACAGGTAGATCGGAACAAAACTGATATAGTGATGAACTTTAAGGCACTTGGTACTGATATAACAGTTGAGATTACTCGTGTAGAATATACAGGTCCCGACCTAATGCCACTTCACTTCCTTTCGACTTCTAATGAATCTGGCTTAAAACAGATCGAAGGACAGATTGTAAATGGAATCGCCCACGTTAGAACAACGCTCAACGGTGAGATCACCGAGTCAGAAATATCAGTGCCACCCGACACGATTTCTGAACATACAGGCGTAGCATCACTTTTAACCCAGAAAGGGCTTAAAACAGGAGATAAACGGACTTTTCACATGTTCGTATTCGATCTTTTGAAACCTGTGAAGACGGAGATTGAGGTTTTAGCGGAGGAGACTTTAACTTATCAGTTGGATGAAAAGCAGGTCTATGTTCTGAAACAGACGATGGACATGATGAATGGCGTTACCGCAAAACTGTGGATTGACACCAATGGCGTGAACTATCGAACAGAGGTGCCGTTGATGGGGCTTTCAATGGTAACTACGAAAACCGATAAGGAAGATGCCCTGGGTGGTATCGAAGAAGTCGATGTTATCTTAAAAACCCGTATCCTTCCGTCTGGTAAAGCTCCTGTTCCAAACGCAGAACATCTTGAAGCAGAAGTGAAACTCTTAACAGGCAACATTGCTGAAGTTGTTATGTCCACCTGTCGACAGAAACTTGAGGCAAGCACTTCACATGCTGGTAAGCTTTCCATTCAGGTTCCTGCAATTGTTGCCGAAGACTGCCTGAATCTCCCTATTCAGAATGCAGAAGGCGAATTCCTGACTTCGAGTGCCTATATCCAAGCCGATCACCCTGACATTCAGGCGAAGGCTCAGGATATCTTGGAGAACGAGGTTAATTCATGGCATGCAGCGGAAAGGTTATGTCG
The DNA here is from genome assembly GCA_007571305.1 of Candidatus Poribacteria bacterium. GTDB lineage: Bacteria > Poribacteria > WGA-4E > WGA-4E > WGA-3G > WGA-3G. The sequence goes on from RKRR01000059.1 coordinate 1,420, forward strand.
ATGGGTTTATGCCTCCATTCAGGAGAAAAAAATGAGTGGAGGCTTTGCTTCGTCATTAACAGTGCTACAGTCGCTATCTGGAGATTGCACAGAGCACACAGTATTGTTTATCGCCCTGGCGCGTGCCGCAGGAATCCCAGCGCGAATCTGCTCTGGTATTGTATTCGCAAAGGATGCCTTCTATTACCATTTCTGGCCCGAAGTCTACATCGGTAAATGGGTACAAATGGACCCAACGTTGGATCAGGTTATTGCTGATGCGAACCACATTCAACTCGGTGGCAGCGCCCTGGAGACAGACAATCTTATGGAGTATGCAGAAGATGTTTTCCATACGCTCAATCAACTTGAGATTACCATCTATTAGTTGTCAGTGGTCGGTTAAGGGACTTTAACGATCTATCCAAGCTTGGATCCCTCCAGAAAGATGCGAATTGTTACGCTGGAACCTCTTGACCGATAACTATTAAAACCCAAGTTGCTACGGACACAATTTTAGATATTCATTTGCTATGTTTCAGTGAAAAACGTTTAGGATCCGCAGCATTTCGTAGCGTAGAAAACTATGGGTCTCCTGCGTCTGAAGCTGCACAACCTAATAGGTTATGCTACAGAACTGGCAACTTGGGTTATTAAAACTGAAAACGATAAACCGACGACTGATAACTCTCATGGCATTTCTCAACCCACTCTTTCTCTTCGGACTCCTCGCCACTGGCATCCCCTTAGTCATTCATCTCTGGAACCGTCGTCGCGTTGTGACAATTGATTTTAGCAGTCTGATATTCATCACGGCGGCGCACCGCGAAAATGCCCGTCGATTCCAACTCCGCCAACTTCTCATTTTGCTCCTACGTATGGCGATTATAGCACTCATTGCACTCGCCTTGGCCCGTCCCTTCTTGACACTCGGGTTGCCAGTAGCGTCCGTGCGCGCAAAGACGGATGTGATTATCGTCTTGGACAACTCCTACAGTATGGCATATCAAGACATCAACGGTGCCAGACTCGATAAGGCGAAAACTCTGGCAGCCGACATCATTGACACCCTGCGACATGGCGATAGAGCCGCCCTCATACTCATGTCAGATATCCCGATCCCGATCTTTCGACAACTCACACCGGACATTGAGAGCGTTATCGCAGCAATTAACGATACAGAAACTTCCTACCGCACTACAAATGTTCAACCCAGTCTCGAACTCGCCCACGAAATCCTTACTGAATCAGATCAATTAAACAAAGAAATCTATTTAATTTCAGACTTCGCTCAAAACGGATGGGAAAACTGGAATAGGCTTCCAAATCGTTCTGGTGCTCGCGTTTCTCTGATTCCGGTTGCAGAAGGTGAGGCGCATAACATAAGTATTAAAGAAATTCGTCCGTCTAATCAACTAATAGGCGTAGCTTTACCGTTTCAATTGAACGTGACGACTGTGAATCATTCAGTAGCACCTTCGGATGAAAATATACTGACCCTGTTTATTGGAGGCGAGAAACAGAAAACTATGAGTTTTTCTGCGGCAGCGAACGAATCGCTGAATACCACTTTAACATACAACTTTTCTACACCGGGTACGCACATCGGTTATCTTACACTGACAGACGATCGCCTTACTATTGACAATCAACGTTACTTCGCCTTGGATGCTCTCGGTGAAGTGCGTGTGCTTTGTGTGGGAGAACAAACAGAATATCTAACATTGGCGTTAAATCCACATAACCCCACTGCTCTGCCTTTTCCATCTGGAAACACATACCGAGATAGAGAAAACAGCAACGGTGTCATGATTCTACCCACGCAATGCACACCTGATGAATTTGTAACCTTCTCATTGGAGGATTATGATGTTATTGTCCTCGCGGACGTGCTGACGATGTCGCGCCAGATGAGTGCGCAACTCCAAGAATTTACCCGCCAGGGCAAAAGTATCATTGTCTTCGTGAGCAACCGCAGTAACGCAGCAAGTTACAACGAGTCTGGTAATGTGTGGTTGCCTGCCCAACTTGGTAGTTCCTTGAAATGGACACCCCCGCAGCGAGTGCAGGCGTATGAGGAAACACATCCTATCTTCGACATCTTTCCAAGTGAAGGGTTCTCTATACAATACGCTCCCCAGTTTTACAACGGTCTCGCATTACAGTCTTCGGCGGGCTCCAATGTTATCGCGCGCTTTGGGGACGATACGCCATTTCTCGTTGAACGAAGTCAAGGAGCGAGTACCGTGCTGCTTTATAATTGTGGTCTGCTCACACAACAGACGACCGCCTCTAATATAGATACAACATCCGCCCGCGCGGCGACTTATACAAACGATCTGCTCGTTAATCCGTATTTCCTCCCGATGCTCCAACAGAGCGTGCTTTACACGGCAACAGCCAGTAAGCATCTTTTAACATGGGATGGACATGTCGGAGATACCTATACAGCACATTATCCTCGGAGTGCTGGTGGGAAAGCGTCTATTCATTTAATAGCCGTCGGTCAAGAGCAAGCTGCGGCTGAAGGTAGGACGCAACCGCCGCAAGTGCCAAGAGTCGAGGGCCATTCCACACTCGTACCGATTGCCGAAGATGGCACTCTGCGGTTTCAGGACACAGAACGTCCCGGTGTCTATCAGGTCGAGGTACAGGCACAAGGCAGCATCCAACGCGACTTTTTTGCCGTTAATGTCGATACGACTGAAGCTGACTTAACGGAGATTTCGCTGGCACAGGCAGCGGCGCGGGTTGGAGCGCAAGCAACAGCAGATCCGGAAACCAACGAAACAACGGTAGCAGCTGATGCCTACAACGTTAAACGACACGGTAGGGAAATTTGGGGTGAACTGCTCATTTTGGTTGTCTGTTTGATGCTTCTTGAAAGTTTTCTCTCAAACCGCCTTTCTAACTCTTAATTTTCGCCTGCTCTCCGCGACGCTTACGAGCAGACTTTTAATTTATCTCCGTCTGGACAGATATCCATTTCATCAGGAGAGGGTTGCTGGTGGTGTCGCGACTGACATAAGGATATGTACGGCATAACGTCAAAACCTAAGTTTCCCGTAACAACGACGCAGGCGGCTTTAGAGAAAAACATGTCAAATTTGGAAACCGCGTTATTCATCCGTAAGGTAAAATTAAAAATGTGCTTGATGGTTTTGCTGAGTATCAGCGAAATAGCCATTGGCGGCCAGCATTATCCCGCAAACCCATACATGGCTTGCGTCGCAGTCAGCAAAGAGGTTTTGTTAGATGAAAACCTCCGAACCGAAAATCACTCTCCAGAAACGGTAGGTATTACACAGAATGAAAAAGCACAGTTAGGAGGTGAAGTCAGCATCGTACGTAGCCTCGTCATCGATGGGAACGAATCGTTCTCTGAACAGCAAATCCGCGAACTGATGAAGACAGATGTATGGGGTGTTTATAATGAGACCGTTCTAAAATCCGATCTTGAAGCGATTACGCGCTTTTATCGGGAAAACGGATACCGTTTCGCGCGCGTGGATGAAGAGCAAGTCTCTGTGAAGAAATTCGTAGATGGTGTCTATCTTGGCATTGAGGTTGACGAAGGGCGTGTTGGCAATATCATCGTAACTGGAAATATACGGACGAAAGAAGACGTGATTCGCCGAGAACTCCTGTTTATGGAAGGCGATATCTATACAGAAGCAGATAGAGAGGAAAGTGAACAGATTCTCCGTCGGAAAACTTATATTGGTGCCGCAAAGGTTGATGCACAGTGGGATGAGCGGTCGAAATCAGTTACGATTCACGTGACTGTTCGGGAACTCCTATCCTTTCCACTTGGCGGAGATCTGAATCTAAACAACCAGAAGAGGTATTGGTTGCTACAATTTAGAGATCCGAACCTGTTCGGATCGGGTCAAAGCACCCTATGGCGCTACGAAAGGATTACCGAAGTAGGTGAAAAGACGCGGAGCCTTGTGAGAGGACGCTATAGTAACCCACGGCTATTCAATTCGCACTGGAACTTTGATGGCGAATATATCCAGAAACGCGAAGGTGATTCCTTGGTTGTGCTCTTAGAACGTCCCCAATATACACTGAAAAGTCGATGGAGCGCGAATGTACGTTTTTCTGAATCGGTTAACCCGATATATTGGTATGAAAACGCTAAGAAAACCGATACATTTGAACAAAATTTACAGGGAACCTTTGCAAACGTCCGACGCTATTTCGGGGATAGACAGCAACAAAATTATATAGGATTGTGGGCAGCATCGCGACGTTCAAAATACGTGCTACTTGAAAAATCAAGCGCATCCGATGCTACGTTAGAGAGCCGAGACATAAAACGGATCGGCTTCACCTTAGGGAGACAACGCATTGCATATCACAAAGCCCGGTTCCTCCGACGGATGGGACAAGAGGAAAATTTCCTCGCTGGCTCTCAATACGCGCTCTCCCTTGGATACGCTTCACCATTATACGCTTCTGATCGTTCAGAGTCTTACGCCGAATTGGCTCTCGGATCGGGATGGATGAACGGGAATAGATTTTTCAACCTCACAACGTTCGCATTTAGCACGAACTTCACGACTCGGGTTGAACGCTCCATCCTCCAAGCGCAAACTGCTTGGTTTTATACCGATGTATTCAACACAGGTGATCTTTATACACTTGAAACCGGTTTTAGAGAAAACGGTCTCTTTGATTTTCATCAAACATTTGTTGCTCAGTTTAAAACAGAGATGCAGTTTGGATGGAGTGGACACAGTCAGGTTCTCTTGGGAGCGTTCGATGGGTTACGCGGCTACGCCTATAGACAGTTTAGTGGTGAAAAGATGATGTTGCTGAGCCTCGAAAGTCGAACCATATTCGGTGGAACGGTCTTTCGTGAAATAGACGAAGCACTTGCAGCAGTCGCGACGGCTATCGCTCGTCCATTTAGCGACAGGCGGGTACATCTTGGAGTCATGTTGAGTGGAATCGTGTTTGCAGATATTGGGTACATTTGGAACGGTCAACACACCTTCGATTTAGCAAGACCTAAGCGGAGTGTTGGATTTGGGTTACGTAGTAGTCTCTCGCAGTTTAGTGGTACAGGTATTCTTCGGGTGGAATTCGCCTTCCCGCTTGATCCGCCCTTTTCACCATCGTTTAAACCGAGGATTTTCTACGGTCAAGAGCGAACTTTTTAATAGTTGTTGGTTGTCAGGTCATGTTTTCTACTAAAAACCTTCCAGTAATCTGTTAAGAGTTGTTTAACGAAAGCTTCTTGTAACTGAAAATTGATAACCAACTTGTAAAGAAAATTAGTATGGACATCTCTTCGCATACACCAACCGAGAATATCACATGGCGAGCCATCCTCTTAGGATTATTATCGCTTCCACTGAATATCTATCTCGTTGTTCAGACGGAGACGGTGTGGACAACACAATATCCTACCACGATGGCGATCTTCTTCAACGCCGTCTTTACGCTTTTCCTCGTTGCAATATTCAACCTATTCTTAACACGTCATCTCCCGAAATGGCAGCTCACGCAAGCAGAAATGCTGACGGTGTATCTCATGGTAACGCTTGCATGCGTCGTCTGTGGGCATGACCTTTTGCAGGCAACAATGTGTGTTTTAGGGCACGCGGCGTGGTTCGCTACGCCAGAGAATGAATGGCAAACGCTCTTCTTCCGCTACATCCCGGATTGGATTGCTGTAATGAATCGGCGTGCCTTAACCGGCTACTATGAAGGCACCTCAAATCTATTCGAGATGGATCATATTCAGGCATGGCTCACACCGGTCTTAGCATGGCTTGTATTTTTCTCTGCACTGGCGTTCTCTATGATGATGCTCAGTGTGATCCTCCGTAAACAGTGGATTGAACACGAAAAATTGAGTTACCCGATCATCCTACTCCCTTATGAAATGACGAAGGATGCGGGTTTCTACCGAAACCGACTCCTCTGGATAGGTTTCGCTATCGGATGTGGAATCGATTTACTCAATGGAATTAGTTTTCTTTATCCTTACGTGCCAAGCATCCCTATCCGCTATGATATTGGGATCTTGTTCACAGAAAAACCGCTGAGTGCTATTGGTTCAACTCCTATTCATCTAAATCCCTATGCCATCGGAATTGGTTTCTTAATGCCACTGGATTTGTCGCTCTCTTGTTGGCTATTCTACCTTTTCTGGAAGGTACAACTTGTCTTTGGTGCAATGACCGGGATGAATCAGACACCGGGTTACCCGCACATTGATATGCAGTCGACGGGTGCATATTTTGGTCTCTGTTTCTTCGCACTTTGGATAACACACAAGCATCTCTGGCAGGTTACACGCAATATCTTAGGTTTGAAAACGAGCCTTGATACAACAAACGAACCGATGGGATACCGCGGTGCGTTTATTGGGTTCCTGCTTGGTATCGCAGTTGTGTTTGGATTTTGCCTGAAGGCAGGGATGTCATGGTGGGGTGTCCTTGGATTCTTCAGTATACAATTTATACTGGTTTTAGCGTTCACCCGGATGCGTGCCGAACTCGGAACCCCTACGATGGATTTCTATCGTGCCGGTCCTGGACTTTTTCTCACCTCACTCTTTGGGTCCAGAAAAATTGGTGCCCCAACGCTAACGGGGTTCGCTTTCCTCTACGGATTTACCCGTAATTACCGTTCACAACCGATGCCGAATCAATTGGAAGGATTTAAACTCGCTGACAGAGGTGGAATCAACGTTCGTCAGATTCTTTGGGTCATGTGGGGTGCGACGGTTATTGGACTGATGATTGGGTTCGTTGCGTTCCTTCATGCTGGTTACCTACATGGTAATCTCGGAACATGGCGTGGACAAGAGGCCTTCAGTGATCTACAGCGCTGGCTAACGCTCCCGAATGACACAGACTGGGGACGCATGGGATTTTTTGGCTTCGGTATCACTCTGACGCTCACGACACTCTTTATGCGCCTGCGATTTATTTGGTGGCAGCTGCATCCGCTTGCCTATCCGCTTGCGGGCAATTGGAACTTCGGTAGGCTTTGGTTTCCTGTATTCTTGGCGTGGGTGCTAAAATCTATACTGATTCGCCACGGTGGGATCGGCGCGTATCGCCGAACACTACCACTATTTTTAGGGACAATGCTCGGCGAATTCGTGATGGGAAGTATATGGGCAATTTTAGGACTGTTTCTTGGACAACGGATGTACTCGTTTAAGCATTGGTAGAAGGGTTATCAGTCGTCAGTTAAAAAAGTATTGGAACTCTCATCAAATTAACTATCAGCCATCGGCGGTCGGAAACCTTTCGACAAGCCATTTTTGCTGATTGCTGACCGCTGATGGATGTCTCCTACTTTTAAAGCTCCTTGTTCTGCTCGACCTGTTGTGTCCGAATCTCTTGGAGTATCTCTACAACGGTCTCCATTTGCCCTTCAAGCTTGGCAATACGCTGCTCAATAGATGTCACTTCTTCATCCTCGTCTGAGCTCACCTCAACGGTTTCAGGGGCTCCAACGTTATCTTCTTGTGTTTGACTGCCCCAAATATCTTTGAGGAAGGAGGGCATTGATTGCCGCACAACTTCCCTGACATCCTTCAACTCATTACCAATCGTTTGCTTGACTTGTGCGAAGTCAGCAAAATCGTCGATGCAACTTTCTTTGATGTAGGCGGCGACTTGGTGACAGGCAAAGCAGGTATCTCCAAAAGATGCTTTATCATGATCCAGAGGTTCAAACAGACCCTCGGGCACTGCACCGAGATCGGTTAGGTGTTCAAGTGCGTTGTTAAATTGCCGAGCGCATCGCTCTTCACCCCCTGAAAATTGGTCTGTAATCGCTGAAGTTTCTATAATGCGTGCAGTCATTTCTAATAGCCTCAGAATCTGACGGATTTCTTTCTGGGCTTCACGTTCGTTAGACATAATTTTCTCCTATTGCCCCGCAAGCCTCTATAGGCTCGCGCTTATAGATTTACTTGTATAGAGTCCCTTAAGACTGAAAAGGATAGTAAAAAATTCAAAATAGTTATGAGTTACCAGTTAAAGAGGTACTCTGTTTAACCAAGGATATCTTTTAACCGACAACTGACGACTTTCGTCTATCGGATTGTCTATTACATAGAGACAATTCCGACCAAAAGGATAGTAGAATAATTTTCAGCAGTCAGTCGGATTTTTTACAAAAAAGTCCTTTCAACCTTCAGTTAAAAGAAGGGTTGAGTCCTTGGGGAAAATATGAAGAAAGGAAGAAATGCCCAAGCAAACGCGCCTCTATAGTTCTCACTGTGATGCAAACTGACGACTATACCGCTACGAGGTTTCCGACTTCAGCTCAGCGACGTTCCGTCGAATTTTAATCGCCGCCTTAATAATATCCTCTATATCCTCTTCACTCGCCATCAACACGTTTTGACTTAAGGATAGGCCTGTTTGACATATCTTTTCAGTTTCAGGGCACTGCACACCCTCATAGTTGAGATCCTGACCGAAAAGATTGGAAGCAAGAAAGGCGGCTCGATACATAGGGGTGGTATACCAATATCCCATCGGTATCCCTTCAGCACGCATTGCACGGAGGAACGTCTCCCGTGATATACCTTCAAACTCCTCGGAATCAAAGAGCGCTTTATAGCCGTGGCATCCACCACGCGTCGCGCGCGGGTCTAGCGGTGTGACGATAATGCCCGGAATCTCGCCAAGCCAACCATCTAACCATCGCATATTCTTATGTCGGTAGTTGGCTTCGGCTTCAAGGCGAGTCAAACGAGAGAGGAGTAACCCAGCTTGCCATTCCGTCATTCGGAAGTTCCCTCCAAAGGGCTCTGCCTCTCCGAACTCAGCATCTGGTAGCGTACGACCGCAGTTATGAAGCCCGTAAGCGCGTTCGTAGAGTTCCCGATCATTCATGAGGACGATGCCACCTTCGCCTGCACAAAGGTTTTTTGACGATTGGAAACTGAAGCATCCGAAATGTCCCCAGCTGCCGACCCCGCGTCCACGCCATTCCGCGCCGTGTGCTTGCGCACAATCTTCGACAATTTTCAGGTTATGTCGATTCGCGATGTCAACAAGCGCGTCCAGATCCGCTGGATATCCTGCGATATGAACAGGTAAAATCGCCTTCGTTTTTTCCGTTATCGCGGCTTCGACTTTCGAGGCATCCAACAGAAAACTATCCGGTGCAGTATCCACAAAAACCGGTGCCGCGTGCGTCATCAAGATCGCGACGACTGTTGCCTGAAAAGTATAGGATGTGGTGATGACCTCATCACCCGGACAAACCCCTGCAGCCTTTAGGGCGATATAGAGTGCTGAAGTGCCACTATTGACGCAGACACCGTAATTCGCACCTTGAAATTCAGCGAACTGCTGTGCGAATTCTGGCACCTTCTGTCCACCCACACCCCATTGTCCACTTTTATAGATAGTTTCAAATGCTTCGATATCAGCAGGATCCTGCGTAGGCCATGTCGGATAAGAATTCGTGCGAACCGGTTCACCGCCGTTTATTGCCAATGTCGCCATCTTTTCATCCCCCTTTGGTTCCTAAGGTAATGTCTCTATATAATCCTGCAAATCTGGGAACTCCGCTCTATTGATTACCTTCTGCAAGCGCCGTTCCACGTGTCCAGCCTCGGTTTCAATGATGAGTGCCTTTAGTCCCTCCAATGCTTTTCTTTCCAATTCAGGGTCAACTGCTCCATTCTGCACCGCTTCTTCAAACTCATCTTCATCTTGAATTTCGTAGGTGCCATCTGGATTTATCCAAAGATCCAGGAATAGGTCAGTTATTTCAAAACGATTAAGTTTCCTGTTCACATCCACATTCCGCATCACTGGTTTCATGACATCACAGTAATAACCGGTCCACTCGTTATTCAGATTATAAACTTTGCCGACATCATACCATAAACCTGTGAACACAAACCAGACCGCAGCGAAGTTGTCTGCTAAAACCGTCTCCCCGTTCTGAACGATAGGTGAGGACGGCTTAACCCGTTGAGACGTAACAATCACCTCATCGTCGAGGTAAAGTAATTCCTGTTGAAAATGATTGACTCGATCAGGCGGCCTTTTGTAGGTAAGTGTCACCGTTTCCATCTTTTTAACGTTCCTTGGGGCTTTTTGTAGTAGATTCCGTAATTACTTGGATACTCGTATCACCGTGTGAACTCTGAAGTTATTTGATGGCACAGGAGACCAACAGCCTATGCTACAGGTGTGAACCTGTTTTCGAATTTTACTATAATTTTACCTTGTAGGAGAACAATGTGCATCCCTCAAACTCGCCTCCGCTCCGCTTACGGGCTACTGACTGCGAAACGACGCGATTGCCTCACGGAAGGCTTTGATGTGTGTCGGTGTTGTCCCACAACAGCCCCCTATTAAGTAAGCCCCTGCCGCCATAAGTGCGGGGATATAACTTGCCATTTCTGTTGGGGTTTGCGTATAGACGGTTTCATAGTTCTCATCCAATTTCGGCATACCGGCGTTGGGATATGCCATCATCCGTTTGCCATCAATGCCTGCTTCGGTAAGTGCCGAGTGCAACTGCTGGGTTCCGGTAATCGCATAGGGCATCCCCGTATGTTCATCACGTCTGGACTCAGCACCGCAGTTCACGCCGATGATACTCACAGACTCCAGTAACGAGTTTCCGCCGGAAAATTCGTTATTCATAAGTATATCAAGTAGATCCCCTGGTGAATGTCCCCAGTCAGTTCGATAGATAATGTTACGGGTCCGCCGTTCCTGTGTCCATTTGTAAGTCATGTTCACAGCAATAGGGATTCCTGTTTCGCGGGCAACATCTACAGCAATCGCTGCTTCTTTCGCAGAGAACATCGTTTCAAGGCAGAGGAAATCCACGCCTTCTTCCGCAAGGGTGTGGATAACCAATTTATGTGCCTCTCTCACATCCTTATTCGGGATGCCGAAAGTGGTATCGCCGCTATCGGCTTCAATTGCGCCAGGAGAGGGTCCCACAGAGCCAGCGATGTAGACATCTCGTCCACTCTGTGCAACGGCTGTTTTTACGTGTTGGACAGCGAGCCGTATGAGACGTTTCGCATCGGATATGTCTTGACCTGCCATTTCCAAGTGAAGCGGAGATGCTACGAACGTGTTCGTCCCGATCGCCTCAGCACCTGCGCTAATATAATCCGAATGAACATCAACAACAGCAGTAGAATGTAGATCATTGGCAAGGGCACTGTTGGCGAGTTCTATACCCCGTGCGAATAACTGCGAACCGAATCCGCCGTCGTATAGAATCGGTTCCTCAGATATCAAACGTTCTTGAAAGTTTTTAATCTTACCTTGCGGCTCGGTGAGGTGTGCCAATGGTGTCACGTTCCTCTCCGTATATCCGCCCTCCAAATCTCCAGTAAAGACACATGATACCATTTAAGGAAACCTAATTCCATTACGGGCGATGAACTTAGGATTATCCTGAAAACCTATCATCCGGTAAATTCATAAATCATGGTTTAAACTCTTGTGTTCCTTAAAATGTTTCTGACATCGGTTTGAACTGACAACCTTCCACGAACACATCAAAAAAATCGAGGGTCGTCTCTAACTCAATATGCTCAATATTGTTGACAAACGTTTCAATATCTGCGCGTTTTTGTTCAGAAAGCAGAACGGCTGTCGCGCCTGCTATTGCGGCATTGCCAATCTTGACGACATTTGCTTCTGGAACAGGTGCAAGAAATCCGATTTCAATAGCGTCCTGTAGGTTAACATAATTGGCAAAACCACCTGCCAAAAAGAGTTTCGTAATGTCTTTTGGAACACAGCCGAAGTGCCGCAGAACAATATATTGTCCACAGTAATTTGCCGCCTTTGCTTGTGCCAAATTACTTGCATCATCGCGTGAGAAGGTGATACCGTGTTCCGGCAAGAGAGACATAACGCGTTGCTTTCTATCTGCAAAAACGCCCTTCGGACTCATCTGATTATTCCGACGTAGCTCAGCGAGGAGCGAAATCAACCCAGAGCCGCATAGCCCTTGTGGTGTCTCATTATCAATCGTTTCATACTGAAACTGACCGCCGTTCCACTTCACGGACTCAATAGCACCGGGATAAGCAGGCATTCCGTATTCAATGCCGCCCCCTTCAAATGCGGGACCCGCCGGACATGACGCAGCGACCATTCTATTCGCGTTTCCGACGACCACCTCTGTGTTCGTCCCAACATCAACCAGCATAATGATCTCATCCTGTGTCGGAACGTCAATGGAGACTAAATCCGCAGCAACATCTGCACCAACATGGCTGGCAATCAAGGGCAAGCTATAGACCATCGCCTTCGGATTCGCACGGATACCTAAACGACGCACTTTTTCCGTAAGCGAAGTGGTTGAACGGTTCCCTTCCCGATATTCATGTTCAATCAGTGATTTATAGGGCTTTTGTCCAATACTCTGAACATCATGCTTGAAGAAGATATCGCGCATTGTTGTGTTACCAGCAACGACGATTTCATAAATCTCTTGGCGGACGAAGTTGTGGCATTCACACATCTCCATGATTTCGCTGTTGAGTGCGGCAATCAACGAGCGGCGCAGTTCACCCTGAAATTCACCGTCGTAGGTGATACGATTCATGATGTCGCTTCCGCCAAAACGCTGCGGGTTTTCAAAAGAACTGACAGAAACCGTTTTCCCGTTCTCTAAATCGACCAGATTCGCCACCACTGTCGTTGTGCCAATATCCAAGGCGAGTCCGTAGAGGTGTCCTCGGTAACGATCAATAGGATCATCACGGTAATAGACAACCCCATCGCGCTGAGTAACGCGTGGATCTAATTCCGACGCGCCACTATCCGTCGTGATAGCCTGAGTCAAGATCCTTGGTGAGCGTCGAAGCGGCGTGAACTCGATGTCTTTATCAATATCAAGAACGATTGCTTGACAGGCGAGGCGGTAGTTATCTCGGAGGAAGGCTTCTGCTTCATTTGGGGGGCGGAGGCTATCCATACCACACTTAATCTCAACGATACATTCGTGGCACTGTCCGGTTCGGAAACAGGAGGTGGGTACTTGGACAGTGAGATCGTCTGCATAGTCAAAAATAGTTTTCCCAGGGGTGAGTTGATAGGCTTTTCCGTCACATGTAATTGTGCCGGTGCTGTGTGTTTCTGCTGTTGGATCAGGTGCGTCAGTTTCCCATGCGCTACGGTAATCTAATTTGTCGTCTCCGACGCACAAAAGGCCCGTTCCTTCATCAATTTTTCGCTGGTTTCGGCAGCCGAACTTCGCTGTGCAGTGATCAAATCGATTTTTATAGGGACACCGATACGTAGCTTGTTCATCCGCATGAACAACCAGTTCTTCAAAAATTTGTGTGATTTTATTGAGTCGTTTCTCGTATTCGGCTTTATCTATTTTTTTCATATTTTTACGGTTATCGGTTATCCGTTAAGAGATTTTTAGGAACAATTTGCTCTTGCTTAGGGTACTCCAGGGCGTAAGAAATTCTAATGAAGATACCTCCTAACTGATAGGTGACGACTAACAACCGATATCTACTTAATCCAAGTTGCTACGGACACAATTTTAGAGAGGCATCTGCTATGTTTCATTAAAAAACGCTCAGGATATGCAGCATTTTGTAGCGTAGGAAACCGTTAGTCTCCTGCGTCCGAAACTCACAACCTAACAGGTTATGCTACAAAGGTGGCAACTTGGGTTATTTACCACTCTTCGTCCGGTTCCTCAAGAAATTGTTTCGCGAGTGCGACACATGCCAGAGCATCCTTGCCATACCCATCAGCCCCCATGTCATCAGCGAATGTCTGTGTAACTGGAGCACCCCCTACCATAATCTTGACTTCTTCCCGCAAGTCTTCATCAATAAAAGCGTCAATTGTTTTCCCCATGTTCGGCATTGTCGTCGTTAGGAGTGCCGACATCCCCAGGATCGGTGCTTCCTGTTCCTCAACGGCCTCAATGAACTCATCTTCAGAGGTATCAACCCCTAAATCGTGGACCACAAAACCCGCTCCACGCAACATCATGATGCACAAATTCTTACCAATATCGTGTAGGTCGCCTTTAACGGTTCCCATAATCACTGTGCCAACCGGCTCAATACCTGAATCTGAAAGAATCGGCTCGATGTGTGCCATCCCTGCCTTCATTGCACGGGCACACGCTAATACCTCTGGTACAAAGATGAAGTTTTCCCGGAACTTAATCCCAACGATCCCCATTCCAGAAATGAGTCCATCATCCATAATCTCCAATGCCTCCGTGCCTTCTTCCAATGCCTCTTCTGTCAGATCATCAACAGTGTGATGATCTCCATCAATAAGAGCAGCAGAGATGGCTTGCATAGCAGGGGTCGCTTGCGAAAAAATATCAATAGTGCGTGCTATCTCGTCGGGTTCGTCCAGGAACTCTTCGATCTCTTCCCGGATGAATTCGTTTGCGATGTCATTAATAGATGCCACGGATGTTGAAGCCTCCTTAAAAATGTCATGATACCACACACTCGGAAAAATAACAAGTGAATTATGGAATGAACTGTTGCCATTTCCAGCGAGGAAACATAAAGGGCACTGTGAGTACTGCAGGCTTCATATAAATTTGATAAGCGCGCTTTCAAAGCGCGCCTATCAATGGAAAGTTATTGAGGGATTGCGTCAGTGTCACTTAATTTTTCTCTCGGTACGCTTGCAAAAGGGCATTAATCTTGTCAAGAAACTCTTGCGAGTATATCTCACCGACGAGTGCTTTGTGGGTTTCTATAGCAATGGCATCCCATGCATCCCGAGAATCATCCTCGAATTCGACGACTTCAATGCCTGCCTTCTTTTGGAGGGCCTCAAGAGCTCTTTCATTATCTCTGCGAATATTCTGAATTAAATCGCCCTGGTGCGCGTTCGCAACTTCACGCACAACCTTCTGCTGCTCAGGAGAAAGCTCATCAAACTTCTCCTTTGTCATAACTGTCGCACCAACACCAACACTGACAGGAAGATTCGTCATATACTTGAACTTATCGTGCCACTGCAGGGCAACAGTGACATAAGGTGACGCAGCTAGGGTATTGATGTGCCCTGAGTAGAGCGAAGAGAGAACCTGTGTGACCTCTCTTGGCACAGTTGCGATCTCGGCACTTTTGTAAAACGTAAGTCCAATTCTGTCAGTTGTCCGAGCCCACATCTTGACGTTTGGGGATTGAAGGTCGGCAATAGTGCGGATAGGTTGGTTACTGAATATATAATAAAAGCCGAGGTCTCCCATACCGAGTAGGACATACCCGACATCCATAAATGCTTTGTCAAGATCTGCGCGGAGATAGTCCCGAACATAATCAAGTTCTTCGTAGGTTCTGAACATTCGAGGCAGTTGGAAAATCAGCACCTCTTCCTGTATCTCACCGAGCCCCGTAGCGGTCATAGCACCGGCATGGATCAATCCTGCACGCATCTTGCGGATAACGTCAAGCTCATCTCCCTGGACCCCGTTTGGATAGATACGGAGTCGGAGATCACCATCTGTTTTAGAGCGAATTTCTTTCCCCATCGCTTCAAAATTGTTCATCCATGTGGAACCCTTTGGTGCGAGTGTTGCGAACTTAATAGATTCGGCATCAAGATGTGCTAAGGGCAGACAGAACATTCCTAAAATTAGCAGAAACACACTCGCTAATCTAAAAAGGGAATCGGGGTGTTTTTGCTTTGGCGTTTCCCCGCCTACATAGCCTGTTTTTTTATTTGTGATACTCACTACGTCTAAAGCCGTGTGCTTCTTTAGAAACTCACAACTCCTCCTCTGTGATTCCTGCTTCCGTCTCTCGTGCCTCCAACCGAGGACTTACTTGGACTCCACAGGCGTTTTATCTCTCTGTCTATCCGACAGCGAGGGTTCTTAGGTTTATCGCAGCGTTGACATCTCTATCTCTGGAGAGACCGCATGGATTGCAATGATACGTTCTCTCGGAAAGTGTTAAGTCGGCTTTTTTCTCCCCGCAACGACTGCACGTTTGACTGGATGCATAAAACTGATCCGCTTCCACGACAGGGATCCCTGCCGCCTCTGCTTTCGTCTTGAGTTTTTGTAAGAAGCCACCGA
>RKRR01000003.1 GCA_007571305.1 Candidatus Poribacteria bacterium
TAGGAAACCACACCTACTGAGAACCTTTAGCTATCAGTGGTCAACGATTCGTAAAAACGACGAAACGATAATTAAATCCCATATCTACTTATTGCGTAAAGATTTGTTGGTTCGTAGGACAAAGACATTTATTGCTTGTTCTTACAATTTGATGGCGTGCGATGAATCGCACTACTACAAACATATTCGTCTTTAGTTTGGAATGGGATAGGAAAATAGGCGGGCACTGAGACCCGCCTCGGAAAGATGTCTATGATAATTCGACCGCTTTACCTGTCCGTGCGCATTCGTAGATAGCCATGTTGAGTGCTACAGAACGTCTGCCTTCGTAGCCATCAACTGCAGGTGAACCACCGTCGTTTATGACTTGGAGCGCGTCCTCTATAACGTTATTCGGATACGGCGGAAGTTCAATTTCAGGTTCGTCATCATCCACGAACTCCCACATCTCCGGTCCAAGACCGACGATGCCTTTTTCGCCGTGAACGTGGATCATTGAAACGCTGCTGCCGGGAAAGGTTGTCGTGGTCAAGACGTGTCCGAGCGCGCCGTTTTCAAATTCAAGAATCGCCGAGGTCATGTCCTCAGTTTCACAATTTTCGTGATCGTAGACATCGAAGTGAGCACCGATAACTCGTTTAACAGGACCCATGAACCAGAGCATTAGGTCGATGTAATGCACGCCTTGGTTCATGATGGAACCGCCACCGTCGAGTTTCCATGTGCCGTGCCAACCGACGTAGTAACTATCCGGACGCTTCCACTTCATGCGGAGTTCGCAGAGCAACGGTCTACCGAGAGCACCTGTTGTAAGTGCATGCTGGATCCGGCGATTGTGTGTACCGTATCGTTCGCCGAAGTCAACAAGCAATTTGACATTGTTGTCTTCGCAGGTTTTGATGAGGGAGTTGCAATTTTCAACGCTGACATCCATTGGTTTCGTGGTGATGACGTGTTTACCGCGGCGTGCGGCTTCCTCCCCAAATTTTCCGTGGAGACCGCTTGGTGTCATGATCATTGCCACGTCGATATCGTCGCGATCGAACATTTCAAGCGCATCGTCGTGGCTTTCACAACCGAAGTTTTCTTCAGCCGATTTGCGCCGTTCTTCGACGAGGTCCGCCACGGCAACGAGTTCTGCACCGTCTGTGCCGTGAATCATACGGGAGCGGTTCATGCCCATACCTAAACCGACAACGCCAAAACGTAGAGTGTTCGCCATTAGAAATTCTCCTTTTATAGTTATCAGCAATCAGTTGTCAGTTATCAGCCAAATAGTTTCTCTATTTATAACAAATTGGTACATTTTCGCGGACTCCAGAAGGCGTGTTATTACAAGCAAACTTCTTAACTGACAACCGATAACCATTATACCATATACAGAATCTATGCGTTACAAAAAATTGACGATACCGACAATCGGTTTTACCCTTCTCCTCTTTATCTTGCACCTCGTACTGAAGTCCTCATTTGCCCAAACCGTTTCTTCGCCAAACCAAGGTATACGTTTCACCGACATAACAGCGGAACTCCGCATAGAATTTCAGCATGTAAACGGGGAGAGTGGCAAGAAGTACTTTATTGAGCCGATCGGCAGTGGCGTTGCTCTCTTCGATTTTGACAATGACGGGGATGTGGATCTCTATCTCGTCAACGGTAGCGATTTGCCGGGGATGACCTCGGCGATTCCGCCAACGAATCGCCTCTACCGCAACGACAGTGGTGCTTTCGCTGATATAACAACTGAGGCATCTGTCGGTGATACGGGCTACGGATTAGGGTGCTGTGTCGGTGATTATAACAACGATGGGTTCACGGATCTCTACGTGACGAACTATGGTCCGAATGTGCTTTATCGCAATAATGGGGACAGCACTTTTACGGATGTAACTGCCACTGCTGGCGTTGATGGCGGCCAGTTCAGTAGTGGCTGTGCTTTTGTAGATGTTGATGCCGATGGATATCTGGATCTCTATGTCGTCAACTATGTCCAGTTCGACCCGGATACGAACCCAGAATGCACCCGACAGGGAGTTCGGACATATTGCACACCCGAAGCACTCCCCGGTGCTGCCGATGTGTTCTACCGTAACAATGGTGATGGCACCTTCAGGGATGTCTCAGAGAAGGTAGGAGTCGGCACAACAAGTGGAAAGGGATTAGGTGTCGTCTGCGGTGATATTGATAACGATGGGGATGTTGATATTTTCGTTGCGAATGATACTACTCCGAATTTTCTCTATCGAAACGAGCGAAACGGTGTTGAGATGACAGAGGACGCGCTTTTCGCAGGCGTTGCGCTCAGCCAGGAAGGACGAGCCTATAGCGGGATGGGCGCGAATCTCGGCGATTTCGACAACGACGGCTATCTCGATATTGTGATTACGAATTTTCAGGATCAGACGAATAGTCTCTACCACAATACGGAGAGCGGATTTTTCAGCGAGATGAGTTTCGCCAAAGGAATCGGTGAAAGGAGTCTTCCCTATTTGGCGTGGGGTGTCGATTTCATCGACTTTAACAATGACGGCTGGTTAGATCTGTTTGTTGCGAATGGGCATTTAGATGACAATGTTGCGGAGATTGATCCGATTGGCACGTATGCGCAGCCGAATCAACTTTTTCTGAGTGATCGGGGTATTAGTTTTTCAGAAAGTCCTGACGCAGCAGTAGCGCAGCAGAAAGTAAGTCGAGGCACTGCCTTCGGTGATATTGATAGCGATGGCGATATTGACATTGTTATCTCTAATCTCAAAGACGCACCGACCGTTTTGCGGAACGAGGGTGGCAACGCGTCGCAGTGGTTGGCGGTCAAGCTCATCGGGACGCATTGCAACCGAGATGCGATTGGGGCACGTGTGACGATTGCTTCTGAGGAGTTGACACAGATCCGTGAGGTCAAAAGCGGTTCGGGCTACCTCAGTCAGAACGATCTCCGTTTACATTTTGGGTTGGGTACCGCAACATCGGTTGATGTGCTAACAGTGCGGTGGCTCTGTGGTCGCGTCCAAACCTTACAGAACGTTGAAACGAATCAGGTGCTTGTTATTTTGGAAGATTAACGCGAAGATTTTTGTTTGTTGATATACTATCTAAACAAATGTTCAGTTGTTCTGCTATGATCAGAAAATCTCCCCGTGTGTACCGATCTCCCATGTTCCTAATTGAGAGATAGCGGTAATCGGGGAATCCTATGGATTGCTACTTCAAAAATCTGTCAGAAGGTGAAAATAATGCAACAAGAGATGATCCCTTTGGAAATTCCTGTAAAAGATTACTTTTTAAACAAACTGAAAAGTAAAGGTAAATTTAAATATACGCGCTACAATGGACTACCTTTGCGTTATGCAGGTGGAAAAAGCCTGGGTGTCGGGCATATTATTGAACATATACCGAATGGCCTGGATAAGCTGATGTCTCCGTTCATGGGGGGCGGCTCTATAGAAATTGCTTGTGCGAAAGAACTCAATATACAGGTTCGTGGCTACGACATATTTGATATTCTCATAAACTATTGGCAAGTGCAGCTTTCTTCAAGCCGTGATCTCGCGAATGAACTTGAAAAATGGCAGCCGACAAAAGAACAGTATGCAGAGATAAAAACCCGCCTCAAGGCACATTGGACCCAAGATGCCCTCATTTCGGATCCATTGGCGTTGGCTGCACACTATTGGTTTAATCATAATCTTTCCTATGGTCCCGGTTTCCTCGGTTGGATGTCTAAGATTTATGAGTCCCTTGCAAGATACGTTCGTGCTGTAGACAAAGTGCGTTATTTTCAATGCCCTGGACTATCTGTTGAACATGGGAGTTTTGAAGAGACAATTCCTGGGCATCAAAAAGAATTTCTTTATTGTGATCCTCCCTACTATCTTGATGAAGGTAAAATGTTTCGGGGTATCTATCCACAACGAAATTTTCCGGTGCATCATAAAGGTTTCGATCATGCGTTACTACGCGATCTGCTTCATGCCCACAAGGGCGGTTTTGTGCTTTCCTATAACGATTGTGCAACCATCCGGGAATGGTATGCTGATTTTCGGGTAGTTGAGGTGCAATGGCAGTATACATTGGGCCAAGGCGAAACCCGGATCGGTAAAAATCGGATAGAAAATAGCACGAATCACGTCAAGGAATCGCACGAACTTTTGATTATAAAAGACGGGTAATGACATCAACTGAACTGTAGACGGCTCCACCTACGGCACCGCGTAATCATCCGGATTATCCTTTCTCCAGTTTGGAAGATACCCCTCTGTATGTCCAAAGCCGTAGGAGGGTCCGATTTGATTGATGCTTGACCAGGGCCACGCTTGTCCACCGATGAGACGAAATTCCTCACCTTTACCGCAGAGCCAATAGAACAGATGTGCCACATATCTCGCTACGCCGTGTCCGCCATATTCAGCAGTTTGAAAATCAAAATCGCTCTCTTGCTTCCAATCCCGTGTTGGTGGTACCGTCCGCCAATAACTGTATTTCAACATGTGACGCAACCCTTCCTCCGTCGACTCACCGCGCCGATGGAGGATGCTTTGCGAGTGAATAACGAAAGAACCTGCCGGACCTTCGCTAGAAACCCCTTTCTCTGCTATATCTCGACTTGAGGAACGGATGTGTGAACCGGGCATAAGTTCTGTCGGACCCAATTCCATCGGTGTATCCTGTGGAAAGTAAAAAACCTCCACGAAATTGGTTTCGGGTCCAAAGACATGATCGGCATCGTGGTGCCATCCCTGTGCTGGCATTGGGCACTCAACACGATGATTGCTGACTAACACGGGCAATCCGACATTCTTACCGAGCAAAGAACGTAATGCCCCAGCAAGTTCCCGATTCAGCAGAACATGCTCAATATACCAATCTTCAAGCAGAATAGGGCTCGGTTCGTGGGTATCCCGCATTCGCTCTAAATCTGCGTGTGTCAATCCCTCGGGCATAAAACTCGGATTGATCGCTAAATCGCCGTTAAGATAATCACACGTCCGCTGGTTAATCTCATCCGGGACGACACCTTGGAGTTGCAGGTAACCATCCCGACAGTACTGTAGCACCTGTGTATCGGTGAGCGTCGGTTCACAATCAAAGGTGCGGTTTACTTCGTCGTGTTTCATTGTTAGTTCCTTGGGCTTCTTGAGTTGACGTTAGAAACTCCAATTTTCTCTTCCCATAAATCCTTGAAGATTGGTACAGTCAATCCCAAAATGCTGACAAACATTAGGTATTTTTGTAGCATTTGGTTTCTCTTTTTCCTCTGTAACAACACAACCGTCTATAACCTTTGCTAAGGCAATGATGAACGGATCTGCACACGGGCGACCTGCCAAGCGATTTTTCTCACTGACTAATGTTTGAAAATGTGGAACCGAAAATATTGTCCTAACAAATTGCGTTGCCGAGGCATTTGGTATTACAAAAAGACTTTTATGGTTCGCTATCCAATCGGATAAATGAGGAGTACTTGCATCTTGGTCCAATTCTCTGAGAACTTCCCGTACAGAAATTATCTTTCCCATCTCTACTGCTTGATTAAATTTTTCCCAAAAACTTGGAAATTGTTCTGGATAGTAGTGCCCTATTACTATGAAACAATTCGTGTCAAATACGTAAGTCATTAACGAAGTGCCCTTCTCAGTAGGCAGTCTTCCAACTGAGGCAAATGTTTGACTTTTACATTCAGATGCTCTGCGAGTTGTTCAATTGAGAAATGTCCGTGACGATATTTACTGAACGCGAGTTCCATAAACCGATCCCCTAAGTATGCCGCAAGTGTATTGTAATAGTTACCGCCTGAAGTATTGTCGTTTGACTTTTTTTCTTGGTATGAGTTATATCTTTCAACCCATTGCCTTGTCATTTTCCTATAGTCACGTTGTGTAAGGATGTTATTGTTGATTAATTTTAACAGGATGACGGGGCGACTTACCTTGTAATGATTTGCTAATTCTTCTATTGCATCATCATCGTAAGCAGAAAAATTGAGACGGGTTTTCAGATCGTCGGATGGGACCAAGAATTCAGCAGCAAATTGATTGCAAAAAGTCTCTACTTTTCCATCTTCCAGTCTGATACCGCGCGTGATTCCGTTCCTACCAAGTAAAAGGTGTGCTAGTTCATGAAATAGCGAGAAGATTTGTCTTACGACAGGTTGACTATTGTTTAAATAAATAATAGGGAATTCATCGTGCACAAGACAAAAACCGTCAATGGAATTGTTTTTGAACGCGTCCTTAAAGACAAAGGTGCCTCTTTCCTCAATTTGTTCCCGCCAGTTTTTGAGCGCATCTGTAGCACTGTCCCAATCTGCTTGTGTCCTAACGTTTATGTCCATATACAATCGTACACGTTGTGCAAGCACTGTAGCCGAGTCATTAGGTTGTGCCTGAAAATCTCGAAAAATTTTATTTTTTGATGGATTCGTGTTCATATTCAATTCCATCAAAGACAGTTGCCTCGCGTAAGCTTGTCGAAACAGAATATGGATGTGTGGATCCAATTGATCAATGTCGACACTTCTGAGGGCGAGTTTCTCAACAATATTCGGTTCTTCAGGAGGTTCAGGAAAAAAGAAAATAGCGATGGGACGTTTGTACTTGTCTGCTAACGTTTCAAGTTGGACATAGGTTAATGCTCGTTCGCCAGACTCCCAATCATTGACAATTGAGACCCGTTTGTTCAAAGCATTGGCGATCGCTTCTGTTGTGTAACCGGAACGTTCGCGCGCCCATTTGAGTATGTTCGGGTTAATGCCATTAATGTGTTCAGCCATGACGGTAATCTCAAATAATTAAGAAAACTTTCGCGTGAAGCAGCTAAGCTGCACTACCTGTTGACAAAACAAACCTATGTTTATATATGATAACATTAGTAAAGCGGTTAGGTCAAATTTACGGTACGCCTCATTTTTCCATTCTAAAGACACCGATTCTGAAGCCGTATCTCTTGTAAAAGGCGACGGCATCCTCGTTATGGGCAAGTACGTCCAATCTGACTTTCTTATCTGTCCATACGTTTTCGGATAGCCAATCGAGCAACTGCGTGGCGATCCCTTTTCGCCGATGTGCTCTGTCTATATACAATTGCCGCATATAGTAGTGTCCACCATCGTCTCTGTAGAGGCAGTAGCCGACGATATGTCCATTCTGCTTCGCCACATAGCAGATATAATCGGTTGCCAACCACTCTGTCATCCGTTGCGTGAGTTGGACGATGCTCATTGGATCCGGATGCCGCTCGTCCTCAATGAGGTGCTGATTCAGTTCAGCGAGTGTTTCGACATCAGTGAGTTCGGCTCTAACAATTTCCACTGGGATTCGCCCGATTCCGTCAATGTTACAGTATCCTGTTTCACGAGGTCCTTTATTTCCCATTCTGAGCTGTAAGCCGCCAATGCTTTCGTCTCTGGAGAGAGTCTCTCCATCACTTCCGGCGGGAAAACTTCTCGGATACCACGCTCGTCTTGAAAAAATTGGGTCTTATACCGCAGAATTAGGAATCTCCGATCGCGGTCCGTCGGTTTCCACACCAGCACACCGTGGGTCAACATTTCAGTAATAATCACGACATCTCCTGCTTTCGGTGTTACGTTGACAAGAGCTGGATGGAGGGGAGCATCTGGATTGTCGAGTTCCGGGAAAAACAGGTTTTCAGGACGCGCAAACTCGCGCTTATGGGAGCCCGGCAAAACTACTAAGCCGCCATCCCCCGGATAGACATCCGTGAAATAGAAGAAAGCAACGACATCGTTTGTGAAGATCTGATCGTCTCTAACACCATACCGTCGGGTCCAACGAAAACCTTCACCAGCACAATGGAGTGGTGTCATCTCTTGTCGTTCATGCGTATTGACGACAAGCGATCCGCGATTGAAACGGGGTTTGTTCCATGTTAACTCTTTGATGATGGGCCACGTAACAGGATGCAGTGTAAGTGCCTCAAGCGATTTATCTGCCGAAAATCCGTTTGAAAAACCTTCACCACCCCTGCTAATTCCGGGTGGCAGTTCATCCGGAACTACCTGCACAAGCCGTTCGACCGCTGCCTGGGCATTGCTAAGTTCTTCTGGTGTCAGGACGTTCTCTAAATGCAAGTAGCCACGTAGGTCAAAGAGGTATTTCTGTTTCGGTGTCATGTCCTTTCCTCAAGTCTGATAGAGCTGTCGTTTCTTGCGAGATATAGTATAAAGGATTGCTTTAAATTTCAAGCTAATTTACAATGTTGACAGAACCGTATCTGACTTGCGTAATTGTGCTGGGACAAAACCGTGAGCCCCACCTTGGATTCAGATTGCGTCGGTCTCCAGGGAGTCTTCATTGACTCAGATGGAAGGTCTTAAGCACTCCGAAACAATTTTCCGTGATGTATTCGAATGTTCACTCAACTTTGATAGTAGGTATATCTGCATGGAAAGGAGAGTGCTATGTTTAAGCGGACAATTCAGTCTATCTATAAACCTTTAACATTTGTTGTGATGTTCCTAATCGGCTTGATGATACTATCTCACATCGGAGATGCCGCACCCGAACCCGAAGTTTGGTTTTCGTTCACAGGAAAGAAGGCAGCTGTCGCTGAAGATGCCAGCGGAAACGGAAATGACGGCAGGATTGAAGGCAATGCAAAGCGTGTGAAAAGTAAAGATGGTCCCTACGGGATGGGCATCGAACTCAACAAAACTTTGGACTAGTGCATTGAATTTGATTACGTGATGACCGATCCTGGCACCGTTTGATTCTGATTTAGGCCTTACTGGAATGGGGACGAAGGTGGCACTTTTCGGATATTCGATGCCAACAATGCGGTCGTCTTCTTCTCCATTGGAAAAGGGGCCGTCATCGGAGAGCGGGAAAATGAGTGTCACTTCGCGGTAGAGGACGCACCAGATACAGACTATTATCTCGCCGCCCAGGCCGCTGACGTTGTGAAAAAAGATAAGTGGATGCACGTAGCAGCAACTTGGGATTTTGGCGGCAGTGCTTTCTTCTATCTTGATGGTGAGGAAGTCGCTACATCGAAAGGGTTCGCGGGGTTTCCTGCGTTTCATGAATCGCCAAGAATCGGCGGAAATAACAAGTTTAAGCACAGAGCCACCACGTCAGGTGCTCACGGTGTTATTGACGAATTCGCCATTTACAGCGAAGCCTTGTTGCAAAAAGAAATCCAGAGAGATGTGGGGTTCCTCGTTTCAGATGTGAAACCTGAAGGCAAAATCGATGTTACCTGGGGACGACTAAAGGACGATAGATAACCCTTATTGAACAGTTCATCATAAAAACACGATGAATGATGTATCGTGATAGTATATGGGGCGTTTCTCTTCAAAGTCCACACTTTTGAAGAGGATCAGAACGCCTCCAACAATATTACAGAAAACGCGAAAAATGAAGAGCCAAAAAATTCTGAGTAAAGCATTTATCAAACAGACACTTGTGGACAATCGGAAGACACTTCGGAAATACGGAGTTAAACGGATCGGTTTGTTCGGTTCTTACGCTCGAGGAACAGCAACCGCTGCAAGTGATATTGATTTCCTTGTTGAACTCGAAAGGCTTACTTTTCAGGACTATATGGGGCTAGCTCTTTTCCTTGAAGATCTGTTTCAAAAAGACGTTGACCTCCTTACTCCTACCTCTATCAAACCCGGTATCAAACCTTATATTGAAAGAGAGATAGAGTATGTCACGGAACTATGACCTATATCTCCAAGACATAATGACAGCAGCCGAGCGTATTGCATCCTACGTTGAAGGTGTTACTCGCGGTCAGTTCGGAATGGATCAGATGCGACTTGATGCGGTTATCCGAAACCTTCAAATCATTGGTGAGGCAATCAAGAAGATTCCCAATTCAATTCAAAAGAAATATCCAAACATTCCCTGGCAGGAAATTGCGGGGTTAAGAAACAGAATAACCCACGTATATTTTGATGTGGATATCAATATTATCCGGGATGTAGTGTACTCAGAACTGCCGGTTCTGAAAACTCATATTCAGGAGATTATTAACGAAAAAACCAAATGATCATATTTTATACAATTGTTGCATTCTACTAAGACATCAAATTCACTCATAATCCCCCAATTCATCCCGCAACTGTTCCAATTCCGCTTTCAATTCCGCAACAACCCCCGCATACGCCGGATCTGCATAAACGTTGTGCATTTCATGCGGGTCCTTTTCCAAATCTAACAATTCCCATTCTGGCGGTGTTGAGTGGTCGAGTGCCCCACCTGATTCCAACGCCTCACCGTAATAGTAGATGAGTTTATACCGTTCCGTCCGCACGCCGTAGTGCGCTGGGATGTTGAAGTGTGCGAGGTGCATCCAATACCGGTAGTACATAGATGTCCGCCAATCCGATGGCGTTTCACCTTCCAGTAACTTTTGGAGGCTACGTCCTTGCATATCGCCTGGGATTGCTATGCCTGCATAGTCTAGTAGTGTCGGGGCGAAGTCAACGTTCAGTGTAATTTGTTCGTTGACACCGGACACTTGGATCTCACGCGGGTACCGAATGAGCAACGGGATCCGTATCGATTCCTCGTACATGAACCGTTTATCATACCAACCGTGGTCGCCCAAGAAGAATCCGTGGTCTGCCGAATAGATGACAATTGTATCTTCCGCGAGACCTTCCGCATCCAGATAATCGAGGAGTCGTCCGACATTCTCGTCGATGGCATGGGCACAGCGTAGATAGTTCTGCATATAGCACTGATAGTTCCATCGCTTCAAATCAGCGCCTTCCAGACTTTCAGGGATTGGTTCTGGCAGATGATTTTTCCGGTGCATGATGTCCACCTGTGCTGTGTTCATCGCGGCAGCCGCTGCCCGATTTTCGTAGGCATCGTTGAAGGTCGGTGGCTCAGGGATCTCCTCCGTATAGAGATGCTGATGCTTGGGATTCGGGAAAAACGGATCGTGCGTTGCTTTGTAGGTCGTCATCAGAAAAAACGGTTGATCCATCGCTCTGTTTTGTAACCAGTTCAGCGAGCTGTCTGTCACGATATCTGCGGAGTATCCATCGAATTTTTTTCGTTCCCCCATCTCGATCATTTCAGGATTGAGATGGGCACCTTGGACGGGAAACACGTTCCAGTAATCGAATCCGTGCGGATCGCTGACACCACCATGGCCGAGATGCCATTTCCCAACAATCGCTGTCTGATACCCGTCTTCATGGAGCATCTGTGCGACTGTCCGTTCCTGCGCGTGATCGATTGTATCCGCGAGCGTTTTGATACCCGTCTTATGGCTGTATTTTCCTGTGAGAATAGAGCCACGTGCTGGCGTGCAGATTGCGTTCGTACAGAAACAGTTGTTGAATCGCATCCCACCATTACCGATTCGGTCAATATTTGGGGTGCGGTTCATCTCGCTTCCGTAGCAGCTGATCGCTGGTGCCGCATGGTCGTCGGATACGATGAGGAGTATATTCGGTCTGCGAGTAGTCGGCATGGTTTATTCCCAAGGTTTCAGGATAATCTTAGAACTTTCGTGAGATGCGGAGGTTTCGAATGCCTGTTGGATCTCACTCATCGGATAGATATTGCTGATAAGCAGATCGAGGAGTGGTGAACCTTCGATGACCTTCATCAATCCGGGGAATTGGTTGAGGTTATAGTGCCATGCCCCGGCGAGACGCAACCCTTTACCGATGAGGTCTGGACTAACGTGTAGGACGGTGTCATTGCTACCGCTCTGCCCG
This sequence comes from Candidatus Poribacteria bacterium, assembly GCA_007571305.1. Lineage (GTDB taxonomy): Bacteria > Poribacteria > WGA-4E > WGA-4E > WGA-3G > WGA-3G. The sequence goes on from RKRR01000003.1 coordinate 11,705, forward strand.
ACGAACGCGATCGTACCACGTCGCCGCGTCGCATCAATACAGAGTCGGTGCGCCTGAACGTTTCCTGAGCAGTCGAGTGCAAAATCCACACCGCGGCCGTCTGTGGTAAGGTCACGAATTTGGTCTACTGCATCTTCATCAGTTGGATTGATGACCGCTTCTGCACCCATCTGTCTTGCGCGTTCCGCACGCCACGGAATCAGTTCCGCTGCAATGACTTTTGCACCGCGAAACCGAGCATTGGTAATCGCACCGAAACCGACGGGACCGATACCAGTAATCAGCACGGTGTGTGTCGCGTTAACACCCATTTCATCGAAGGCACGATACGACGGCCCCAAGGCACAACACGCAAGGGAAGCGTGTTCGTAAGAGACGTTGTCTGGAATCTTCGGGAGCAACCAAGAGGGTTTGAGAATGTACTGTGCCATCGTCGCACTACCATGGGTGGATCCGACGAATTCCTCAAAATTGTAGTTGTTTTCGCAGTGGATATAGTCCCCATCGGTGCAAAGTCCGCACTTCCCACAGGGATATTGTGGCATGACAACTACGCGATCTCCGATTTCTACTTTTCCGGGTTGGGCGATGTCAACAACCTCGCCGGCGGCTTCATGTCCAAGTCTATCGGTCTGGTGTCCGTACTCAAAAGCATGGTATTCAGTACACATCGGCGAAGCGTGGATTTTTACAACGACCCAATCTTCTTTCGGTGTCGGATCTGGTACTTCGACGACTCCTGCTTGATGTTCACCTAAGATTGCTGCTACTTTCATGGTTCTCCTTATTTTTTACCAAAGGCATAGAATATCTCGGTTAAACCTCCGTCTATTTTAGCACAATTCTATCTATTCTCTAAATCAAATTGTTGGGATAGATATGTAAAATTTTCTGATTCCTTCGACCCGTAGGGATGACATTTCTGTAGAAATGCTTGACAAAATTAGCGAAAATCTGTTTAATAGTAGAGGTGGATACAAACAATTACAGCAAGTATTGACTTGCAAGTCACGCCAAGCAGTGCCGTGTTTTCGGCATATTAGGATTTAATCTTTTATCAAAGGACAGATCAGATGAAAATAGAACAACGACTTGAAGAATTAGGTGTAGAATTGCCAGAACCCGCGGTTCCCGTAGCAAATTACGTCACGACGGTGCAAACCGGTAACCTCGTCTTTACTTCTGGACACGGACCCGGAACAGGCGAAGGTCCAATCTATCAGAGCCAACTCGGTACTGATGCGACGATTGAGGAAGGCTATGCTTCGGCACGTCAGGTAGCAATCTGCTTGTTGAGCACGCTCAAACACGCACTCGGTGATCTGGACCGAATCAAACGTATCGTCAAACTGATTGGGTTCGTCAATTCGGCACCCGACTTCACCGACCAACCGGCGGTTGTCAATGGTGCATCGGACTTTTTGGTCGAGGTCTTCGGTGATAAAGGCAGACATGCCCGCTCCGCAGTCGGTATGGTGCAATTACCCGGTGGAATTCCGGTTGAAATTGAGATGGTTGTCGAAATTGAAGATATTTAACGATTAGGTTTGTGCTCCGTTTTTCCGTTGTCAAAAACGGGTTTTCGACGAGTAGCAACAACATTATCAATAATTGTAACGGGCCCCGGAAGCACGACTTCCTCACTAACGCTTGGTGCCCGTTATAGTAGATTCCGTAATTACTTGGACACTCGTAGCGTCGTGTGAACTCTGAAGTGGTATGCCCTGATGGGGCACAGGAAACCAACGGTCTCCTATGCTACAAATGTGAACTCATTTTCGGATTTTACTATAAAAAATAAAGAAGAAGGGGATAATGGCAGTTCAAATTGTTAAGCCTCGGATACGCGGGTTTATTTGTACCAACGCCCATCCTGTTGGATGTCAAACGAATGTGCTAAATCAGATAGGTGAGATTAAGCAGGGCATTCCCTACAAAGTGACGGATATGAATGCCCTTGTCATCGGCGCGTCAACAGGTTACGGGCTTGCCTCTCGTATTGCTCTGACGTGGGCTTATGGTGCGAAAACGCTTGGGCTCCTCTATGAACGACCCGCCGATGCCAGGCGGACCGCGACAGCAGGGTACTACAATACCTTTGCTTTCCACCAACAGGCATCAGCAGACGGATTCTTCGCGGATAGCCTCAATGGAGATGCGTTTTCTGATGAGATGAAGGCGGATACGATTACCCGACTTAAAGCGGACTTCGGTAAAATAGATATCCTCGTCTATAGTATCGCCGCACCACGGCGAATACACCCAACTACTGGTGTCTCACATCAATCCCAGCTGAAACCGATTGGCGAGCCGTATACAGGGAAGACGATTGATCTGAATAGAGAAGTTATCACGCCTGTGACGATTGAGCCTGCGAATGAACAAGAGATCACCGACACGATCGCCGTGATGGGGGGCGAAGACTTAGAGATGTGGATTGACGCATTGGCAGAAGCCGAGTTGCTTGCACCGGAGGTCACAGTGGTTGCCTATACCTATATCGGAAGTTCCTTGACCTGGTCCATTTACCGAGATGGGACGATCGGCAGAGCGAAAGATGATTTAAAAGCGCGTGTAGATGCCCTTGACGAGCGGCTCGGAAAACAACTCGGTGGAAATGCCTATATTTCGGTGAACAAGGCCGTTGTTACACAAGCATCCGCGGCGATTCCTGTCGTGCCGCTCTATGTCAGTATCCTCTATGATGTTATGAATGCCAAGGGCATCAATGAGGCACCGATCGGGCAGATGCGACGACTTTTCTCAGAGCATCTCGGGCCTGGACTACAACCGCAACTAGACAGTGAACGCTATATCCGTCTTGATGACCGTGAGTTACAGCCTGAGGTAACCGACGCGGTAACCGAGCGTTGGGGACGAATTGATACCGACAATTTCCATGAACTCTCCGATTACGCAGGCTTCAGGCACCGCTTCCGAAACCTCTTCGGGTTTGAAGTTGAAGGCGTAGACTACGATGAAGCGGTGGAGACGGAGTTAACATTTTAGGAGTAGCAGGAAATGGAGAACTAATAAACCTGAATGCGCGATGTACAACCGAGAGAACTACAATTCTACCGCATTCCAAACGGGCATGAACCTTTTGTCGAGTGGTTTAACGCAATCCAAGACACGCGGACGCGAACCAGACTGCAAAGAAGACTTGTGAGGCTTGAAGCTGGCAATTTTGGTGATTGCCATGTTATTGGAGACGGAGTGTTTGAATTGAGGCTTCACTTTGGGGCAGGCTATCGAATTTATTTTACTGCCCCCAATAACATACATGTCCTTGTGCTCTGTGGTGGAGATAAATCAACACAGGCGCAAGATATTGAACGTGCAAAAAGGTATTGGCTTGAATACAAGGAGACGCAATCATGAGAAAATTGAGAACCCTACACGAGTTTCTAATGGAGCGATTTGCTGCTGACAGCAAGGAAGCAATAGAGTATCTCGACGTGGCACTTGAAGAATACCAAGAGGATGGGGATACCTCCTTCTTTCTCTTGGGGATCCAGAATGTTATAGAAGCACAGGGCGGGGTTTCGGAGGTCGCTAAGGAAATCGGTATCGCGCCGCAAGTCCTCTCGTCTCTGCTCTCAAGCGAAAAGGCACCGCGGCTGGATACGCTCAATACGATTCTTCAAGGGCTTGGGTGTCGTCTATCAATTCAACCGCTAAAGGATGCAAATTCCGGCCTACATCGTGCGGATGAGAGTTACCCAGTCCCACCAAGAGAAAGCACAGATCCGAATCTTGAAGTCGCTACCGAGAGCAATGATCTCCGTTCAATGTGAACTTGTTGCGATTTCAAGGTCAACATTCAGTATTGGAAAACGTCGCTGATTTCGGATATGCCGTTGAGTTTGGTGTAAGCCGCTTAAAACTTGATTCTGAAGGTTCGGAAGATGGGAATAGATTAGGCAAGCATTTGTTGTAAGGTATGTAAAGTAACATTGTAGCGTGTATTTTTGCACATTGGAGGATTTACACTTGACAGATCCAGACATTCCTAAGTTTAGCAAACTGGAAAAGGTGCCACTCCGTGACTATTTTCGTAATGAAGCAAGAAATTTTACTCCCTGGTTAGAAGAGAATCTTCATGAATTAGGAGATGTACTCGAACTCAACCTTGAACTTATCGGTAGAGAAGCACCTGTAGGCGGTTTATCGCTTGATCTGCTTGCTAAGGACATGGACAGTTCAAAAACAGTTATTATTGAAAATCAGTTAGAAAAAGCTGATCATAAGCATCTGGGGCAACTGCTCGCCTATGCTGCTGGATATGACGCGAAAATTGTTGTCTGGATTTCGGATGAGTTCCGAGATGAATATAAGCAAGTATTAGAGTGGTTAAATCAAGAAACGCATTCAGAAATGCATTTTTTTGCAGTCGTAGTGGAAATATGGCGGATCGACCATTCAAATCCTGCCCTAAATTTTGAACTCGTTGTCTCACCCAATCATTGGAAGAAGTCCATTCCACCGCGGGAAGAAACAGAGACGCGGAGCAAATATAGAAACTTCTTTCAAAAACTGATAGATGAACTGCGCGAAGATCATCAGTTTACTCGTGCTAAAACTGCACAGCCAGATAATTGGTATTACTTTCCATCTGGGTATACAGGCTTTTACTATTATGTTTGGTTTAGAAAAGGCACCCAAGTAACTGTATATGTAGGAATATATGAGGGTGATAATTATCTAGAGAGACTAGATAGACTTGCTCTATTTGACTCGCTGGAGAATGAAAAAGATGCAATTACTGAAGATTTTGGGGGCATCTTTGAATGGGAGCGTAACGCTGAAATGAAGGAATCCCGGATTCTATTTGCACGTGATGGACATGTTGATTGGGATACCGACGATATGGATGCAATCCACAAATGGTGCGTCGAACATCTACTGAAACTCAAAAAGGTATTTGACCCTAAAATTAGACAGGCGTTAAAAGAAGTAGAGGATAGGTGAATAAAAAGTAGGTTGAAAATGTAGGCATACCTGCTGACGTGGTGAATCTGTTGTGAATAGTATCTATTTCTACACACTCACTGTATACATGGGGTTGTTTAGAAGATATTCGTGATAATATTTCAATGTAAGACAATTAAAGGAGAAACTTATGACGCAACCAATTCAGGTTACGGTCTGGAATGAATTTAGACACGAAAAAACAAACGAGTTCATTCGCGGTATCTATCCGAATGGAATCCATGCCGCAATTGCCGATGGACTCGACAAAGTTGGCGGTTTTAAGGTTCGGAATGCAACGTTGGATGAACCCGAACACGGCTTAACCGATGATGTACTGTCAAACACCGATGTTCTCATCTGGTGGGGACATGCGGCCCACAATGCTGTTGAGGACGCAATCGCCGCCAAGGTTCGCGCACGTGTGTTAGACGGTATGGGATTGATTGTCCTGCACTCCGCTCACTATTCTAAACCTTTTACGGGTTTGATGGGCACATCGTGTAGCCTCAAATGGCGTGAAGCGGGTGAAAAGGAACGTCTCTGGGTTATTGAGCACGGACACCCAATTGTCGAAGGCTTAGGCGAATACTTTGAAATTGAACACGCCGAGATGTATGGTGAACCCTTTGATATTCCTGAACCCGACACTCTTATCTTCGTCAGTTGGTTCCCCGGCGGCGAAGTTTTCCGAAGTGGATGTTGTTATTATCGGGGTAGAGGGAAAATCTTCTATTTCCGTCCCGGGCATGAAACGTACCCCATCTATTACGATG
>RKRR01000114.1 GCA_007571305.1 Candidatus Poribacteria bacterium
CCTCAATCAGAGGCACGAGAGACGGAAGCAGGAATCACAGAGAAGGAGTTGCGTGTTTCTAAAGAAGCACACGACTTTAGACGTAGTGAGTATCACAATAAGCACACAACGCCAGTGAGTTTCTCGCAATCGCTTATAGGCGATGTTCAATCCTTTCATTCGAGAGAAAGTATGTCCAAAGAACACATGGCAGCAGAAAATGTCAGGGCATTTGACACTGAATGACCGCATATCTTAACTCTTGAGGGTTGACTGATTACTCCTCATCTTTTTCGGAAGGACGAAAGCGCAGCTCGCCGTCGGTTGATGCGATGGTAAAGCCGCTCCAATCCCACCGTTTGTGCTTGCCTTTTCCACGGGTATATATCACCTGCGTCAAAAGTTCATTCGTGATTGTGATATTGTAACGCCTTTCTATGGTCCCATTTCCAACAGGAATCTGCAATCGCTGAATCGGTTTCTCACCGTTTGCAATGAGATTTATCTCTAACGGTTCCGGTTCATCCTCTTCATCTTTTTCATCTGCGCTGAAATAGCATATCACTTCATACCTTCCATTAGGAAGTGCTACTCGGAAAACTCCGTCTTCTTTCCCCAAAATGCTATCCCCGTAAGGTTGTGATACCTCAGATTCTCTTTGTGAGCCCTCACGCTCTGACACTGTTAACCAGCCGTATTTTCCATCAGTGTAAATTGTATCCACATGCACAGGGATATACCCTGACGCTGTCTGACCATCTTTGGGTTGCATGTCAAAGGCGACAACAGTTCCATCCCACATTTGAGGGTCGGGTGCTGCGCGCTTACGGCGATAGACTCTATTGTAGTCGTTAGAATGGATAAGGTCATATTCTTCCTCCAAACCGGCGACATCGTCATACTCTGTCCTCCAAATGATAGCAAAGTCAGCAGGCAATTCTTTCTGCTTATAGCGCAGCGGGAAATGATCTGTATTCGCCTCGTAGTTGTCAAGATAGGCGATCCCCATTTTCACTGCCAGCAGACACTCGGTGTGCCCAAAGGGTTCAACGTATTTGGACTCAAAACCGAGCGAATCAGACAGCCCATTCCATTCTCCCGGTTCGCTTGTAAGAATCGTATCTTTCTCATACAAGCCTTGCGATGAGAGGGCATTAGCGATGTCTCTATTCAGCAATGTATACGTATGGACATTGTAGCCGAGATGCCACAAAGACAGGGCAATGATAATCCCTGCCACGCTATAGTTTATGTACCGATGCAGGTTAACGGCGAAGAATGGAATCAATACAAGGAATATGTATAGATGAAACCGATCGTTTATCCAACCCCCGCTGTAGCCAGACCAGGGGGCTATGTAGTACATCGCGGTGATAAGGATTGCCATGAGTAGAAAAGCATCCATTCGCGTCACAACGCGCATCCAAAGCCGTTCACCAGTCTCTTTCCATTTCCCTGATTTTCGAAATTGGTAGCACTGCCGAATTCTATTGATAACCGTGAGTACAAAAACGACAGCAAGGCAACCCAGCAACACACGTCCGATCAGTATATGATCATCTCGAAAAGCAACCAAGGACTTCATGGAGAAGAAGTAATCGTTTAACCATTCAAAGCCCTTATGATTGCTATCGCCGCCGTGAGTATTGGTAAGATAGAAATAGTAAGAAAAAAGGATAAAGTAAGCAGGCACGAGCGCACCGAGGAAAGTCAGTGTAGGTTTAAGTGTCGCCACACCCGCCTTAAGTCGATCCCTTAATGGCTTTGATGTTTCTTTATAACCCCATACCCCGCACAGCGCATCGTAAACCGATGAAAAAAGAGGGAAGAACGTCAGGGACATGACAAGTAATGCGTAAGAGTGATAGTGGGTGAGATAGGTCGCCAACAGCAATATATATATAACCACGATGTTTGGCAATCGGAGTCTATCCTTGACTCTCCACCAATAGCCCATCGTGAAGAAGAATAGAGACATGCTGAGGACAAAGTTATAAAACCCCATGTGGAGCAGATAGTTGTAAGCATACAGAAACCCAAGCAGTCCAAAGACCACATTTTTTCTTGCAACCCCGTTAAGGAAATAGAAGAGGGAAAGTGGCAGAAGACCAATGCAGAGCGTAAGCACTATCTTTTCACAAACGAGAGGAGGAAAGACGTACAACAGGACCACAAGGAGGGCGTGGGATGTCCAGTTCGGGAAGATCGTGGCGTTCAGTTCGTAGACTTCACGCAACCGGTAGTTTTCGTGCTTATGGTACTCCTTCACAACATAGGAGTTGTAGATATGACTGAGCCCATCCTGCGTTGGAAAATACTTGAAACCCCAGACCGGCAGCAGATGCAGCACCAGCATCACAATAACTGTAATATACCCAACAGATAGTTGACGTGCTTTCATTACCCCTATAACCTCACCAATATATTTACTTGAGCCTATTCAAATAGCTTTCCCTTTTTGTTTTACCTCTGTTTTATTTTACCCCACTCGGTGGTTAGCAACTGCGATTGCGGCAATACATCCAATGTTACAGGATCAAACCAATCGGGTTGCGTGTTTGCTTGATATGCTACTCCAATATGTGTAAGTTGTGTTACCACTCGCCTTTTTAAATCGGTTTTAAAGAGTTGGAGATGACCATCAATTTCTTGTGTATAAGCGATCTCATCTCCGAGTGGCGACCAGACAGGGTTCTGCGCTTTCGGACCGGCTTCGTTAACGATTTGCTGTATGTCAGTTCCATCACGATTCATAGTGTAAATTGTTTCCCGATCTAACCATCCCGGTGGGACGCGGAAAGGTTTCCCGGGTACTGCATCCGGTGGAACTGGAAGCGGATTCTTATTCCAAGAAAAAGAGAGTTTATCGCCTGTAACTGTCCATGCCGGCTCTGCTTGCCATGCGGAGACATCTTGCGGAAGTACGGGCCTTTGTCGCCGCGTATGAATGTTGAGAAGGACAAGGCGATGGGACCCAAAAGGATTCAATGTCAAGGCAAGCTCCCTACCATCAGGTGACCAAGCCGGATCAAAACCGTCGGCAATCAATTCTTCTACTTGCTTACCTATTATAGCGATGTAGATAGCTGCACCCCGTTCGTAAGCAATCTGTTTTGCATCAGGTGCCCATGTTGGGTTTTCCCTATGTGCTTTCTGTTTGAAGACTCTTGCTATGTTCCCTCCATCAGCATCCATGAGA
>RKRR01000115.1 GCA_007571305.1 Candidatus Poribacteria bacterium
AAAAAAAAAAATCTGTTCCCCAGTTGGAGACCAAACAGGAAACAGGTCATCTGCCAGATTCCTCGTTAGGTTAATCTGTTCGCTTCCATTGGGGTTCATCAGGTAAATCTCTCGATTAAAATCACGGGCGGACACAAACGCTATTTTGGCAGTTTTCGGTGGCTGAGCCAAAATAGGGCAAACCGTCCCGTATAGCAAGACGATGCCTAAGACCAAGCAGAGCTGTAGAGATGGACTCTTCATTGAGTTACCCCCAAGAGATCATGGGAAAATAGACTTCCCTCTTGTCCGAATTCCATTCTAATAGATTTTCGTTTTTGTTTCAACACATAACATTTTGCGTGCTTCTGGTGACGCTTACAAGTCAGAACTTGCTATCCCTTCCACATTGTGATAAACTACTCCAAAGATCGATGTGTATGATATCGAAAAATGACTATCTGCCACGGCTGAAGTATTACCCGTTGTCCCTCATGCCTATGATTACGCGAAAACGCCTAAACGAGTTTGCTCAGAAATATCGGAATACCTAAGTATCGCTTGAACATTGGTATCGATGAATGAACGAGGCAATTTCCGATGTGAATTCTTATAGATTTTTTCCATCCAACTACAACCACCCTTGAGGTAGATATGCACGATCCACGACTTGATAAACTCGCAAATGTTCTCACGACCCATTCCACGAAAATCCAACCCGGCGAATTTGTGCTTATTGAAGGCATCGACATCCCGCAAGAGATGGTCATTGCCCTTATCCGAGCAGTTCGGAGAGCAGATGGGATACCACTCGTGGAACTCAAACAGAACCGTATCCAACGCGAAATTATTCTCAACGGAGACGATGCCGGAATAAAGTTGATAGGTGAATACGAAACATATCGTATGAAAAAGGTACAGGCGTATATCGGTATTCGCGGCAGTCACAATATTACAGAGTTGTCTGATGTCCCGGCGGAAGCACTGCAACGTTACCAAAAGTATTGGACACGACCGCTCAACGACATCCGCGTACCACGCACGAAATGGGTTGTTCTACGGTGGCCCCTACCAGCAATGGCACAACAGGCACAGATGAGCACAGAGGCGTTTGAGGATTACTATTTTGACGTTTGCACGCTCGACTACAGTCGCATGGAACGCGCGATGGTCCCCCTCAAGTCCCTCATGGAAGAAACGGATGAAGTTCACATCGTCGGTGAGGATACCGATCTCCGGTTCAGTATCAAAGACATCCCGGTTATCCCTTGCGCTGGCGAAAAGAATATTCCTGATGGCGAATGTTTCACCGCACCCGTGCGAGACTCAGTCAACGGGATCATCCATTTCAATACACCCACAATCTATCAAGGAACGACTTTTACTGACATTCGCCTCCGCTTTGAAAGCGGTAAAATCGTTGAGGCGACCGCAAATAACAGTGAAAGGCTGAACGATATTCTTGATACAGACGAGGGGGCCCGTTATATCGGTGAGTTTTCTCTCGCCTTCAATCCCTATATTACAAATCCGATGCTTGACATTCTGTTTGATGAGAAAATCGCCGGATCGTTTCATTTTACTCCCGGTCAGGCTTACGAGGAGGCGGATAACAGTGTCCGTTCTGCCGTCCATTGGGATATGGTCATGATACAGACCCCCGAACACGGCGGTGGAGAGATGTACTTCGACGGAAACCTTATTCGGAAGGATGGATGCTTTGTTCATCCTGAATTGGATGCATTAAATCCGGCGAACTTGAAATGAGTAGAGAACAGCACCGAGTACACGGCGATCCCCGACGATTTGAAGTCGTTGCCGATTTCATTGCCGAGCGATACGGCAATACAATCCACTCTATTGCCGATGTCGCTGGTGGGAAAGGAATACTCACCCGTCTTCTCACAAAGAAGAAAAACTTCGCCTGCGAACTCATTGATCCGCGTCGCACAGTCCTCAAAGGCATCCACCATCGTCCTGATAGATTTGATCCTGAGATGGCAGATTATTATGATCTGTTGGTGGGACTCCATCCCGATGGCGCGTTACGTCAATTAGGCGAGGCAGCTCTCGTTCGACCCGCCGTGGTAATCCCCTGTTGCAACTTCTGGGATGAACAACGCCGCGGGCAGTATGAGTTATTGACGGCAATTGAGGATTACTATAGGCAACATTCGATCCAGTTTGAGCGAATTGAGCTCGCCTTCAAGGGACCGAAGAATATTGCTATCGTATCTGAACCTTTTTAACTATGGGGTACTGGGCTGCTCTCCTGGCTCAAGCCGCGTGTAGGCTTGCGTGACAATGTTACGAGCAAGTTTAAGGAATAATTAAAAAATGGCACAATCTCCTAATATCCTCTTTCTCCTCACAGACCAACAACGTTTCGATTCACTTGGTTGCAACGGAGCACCGATTTGCAGGACACCCGCTATTGATGAAATCGCCGCAACAGGTATGCGGTTCACAAATGCCTATACCCCGATCGCGCTGTGTTCGCCAGCCCGTGGCTCTCTACTCACCGGACTTTACCCTCATAATCATGGACAGTTGTCAAATATGGGCAATTTCAACGCCGTATTTGCGAACCAGATCCTTGATAAATCCGCATACCCTAAACTTCTGAGTGAGGCAGGTTATAGGGTCAGTTGCATCGGTAAGTGGCATCTCGCGAAGGAAGGCGACACGGAGTTTTGGGGTTACGATAAGTGGCATCCGTATCAGGAGTGGCATCAATGGCTCCGCGAAGATGGGATTGATTTCCGCATTGATAGGGATGCCGTCCAACCTTATGAGTGGGGCGGTGAGGCACCTTTCTACGGAAGGCACCCGCTCCCCGCTGAACGGACGATGGAAGCGTGGACCGCAGACAAAACGATTGAATTAATCAACGGTTATTCAGATTCTGAACAACCTTTTATGATTGCCTCGAATTTCTTTGGACCGCATTTTCCTTATGCTGTGCCAGCACCTTACGACACGATGTACGATCCCGATACCGCTGAACGATGGGGTAACTTTGACGAGCAGTTCATCAACAAACCTCTCATTCAACAGAAGGAGATGCTCCGGTGGAATGTCAGTCACTTGACATGGCCCGATTGGCAGAAGGTCATCGCGGCTTACTGGGGGTTCTGTACCTTCATTGATGACCAAGTCCGACGAGTTCTCGACTGTCTTGAGAGGAACGGCTTAGCGGAAAATACCATCGTTATCTTTTCAACCGACCACGGCGATATGCTCGGTAGCCATCGACTCTTCAATAAGGGTTTTCACATGTATGAGGAGACACACCACATTCCACTCGTCATCCGGTGGCCCGGCACTACATCACCCGGAACGACGTGTGATGAATTTGTGAACCTTGTCGACTTAATGCCTACATTCCTGGAACTCGGTGGTGCCGCAACTCCTGATAATCTCGACGGCAGATCCATGATGCCTTTGTTACGAGGGGAAACCGTAGCGGATTGGCCCGACGATGTACTCGCCGAATTTCATGGATACGAACCGACACTTGCCTCTGTCAGGATGGTGCGCACGCATTCATGGAAATACGTCTACAACCCATACAGCGAGGATGAACTCTACGACATGAAAAGCGACCCGCACGAACTTCATAACTTGGCAAATCATCTCGGTTACAAGCACGTCCTCCGTCGTATGAAGGCACGTATGGTCGATCGGCTACGCGAAACAAGGGACAATATCGTTATGGAAGGTGGATGGCAGAGCAATTCGTTTGACTTGCTCGTTTCAGAGCGGGAGCAGTAGTTTTACATTCGTAGTTGTAATTGGTAAGCACAGCTGCTCAGTTGGTTTGTCAGAAAGATTATTTTTGCTTCACTTGTCCCCACGTCGTCGTTAGTAAATTCGGTTGTGGTGAAACTGGCAATGCGAACGCTGGATCAAACCAGTCCCCCGGACTATTTGCTTGAAAAAAATCTCCAAATACCTTTGGTATAAAAGTATTTGTGAGTTGTTCCGAGGCATCGCTGCCCAATGTTATTTTGAAGATTTGCAAGCGATTGTTCTTATCGACCTTGTCATAGAGAAGCGCATCTCCTTGAGGTGACCAAACCGGCGAAGTTTCTTTCGGGGCATCGTCGCTTGTAATTTGTTGAAGTCCGGTGCCATCGCGGTTTATGATGTAAATTGTCTCTGTATCAACAAACCCTTTCAACGGTGCCTCATGGAGCCATGTAAACGCTATTTTATTTCTTGAAGGGGACCATACGAGAGATGACATCCATGAGGGTCTTACCGGTCTAGGAAACAATACCTTCTGTTTACGCGTGCTGACGTTGAGAATCGTGATCTGCATGCGCTCGGGCCACCCTGTAAGAAAAGCGATTTCTTCCCCATCCGGCGACCACGCAGGACTATGCCCAAAAGCGATTTTTTTTTCATTTTTGCCATCTATTGTGGCAATATAAACGAATGATCCACCCGGTTCTCGCTTTGTATAAGCAATCTGTTTTCCATCCGGTGACCAGACCGCGCTAGATCTATCCTTCGACTTGCCGAACACTCTCCGCACATTTTTGCCATCAGGATCCATGAGATACAGGTCCCGGCTTATTGGAAATCGATCACGGTCAGAAGCGAAAAGAATTTGTTCACCCGTCGGCGACCAAGTAGGTATAGCATCATCAGCACGGTGGTGGGTGAGTCTCACCTGTCCACTTCCATCTGGGTTCATGATATAAATTTCTCTATTGTTATCACGCGATGAGGTAAATACAATTTTCGCGGTAACAGGGGCTTTGGCAAAAGCAGGGTGGACATTCAGGCACAACATTACGTAACTTAACGCGAAAAAGAACGACAAGTATGGATTTCTCATCAAGTTTCCTCCGAACTAAAAAAAGAACACAAACCCATTAGTTATTGATTATACACTAATTCCTTGAAGAAGTAAATGTTTTTGGTGACCAGGATTGACGTAAATTAAATCCGATTCTATCGCATCTGACACCTCATTTTCTACCGGATGTGATCTGAGGAAATCTGAAATTTAGGTTTGAAAAAAATGCGGAAATGTGATAATATGTTCATACCTTAAAATTCAAAAACAATAGCCTGAAACAACGGCACAGGCGGATTTCAGGAACCGACCTAATAGTCTTGTCTTAACGCCCGCTACTTCTTCGCAAGGTAAATGACAAAAATGATTATCACCATTGACGAGAGCTATCGCTATAAAAGAGACCTCACCGAACAGCAACTCTTCGCAGTCGTTGAACAGAATACACCCGATTCCATTAAAACACCGCTTTTTCCGCAAGACGAACCAAATGCCTTCACGTTTCAACTTGATAAGGAACTGATTGAGCGTTTGAGCCTCTGGGAGTGGTTCCGTAACTACGCGAAGGAAGCACAGGTCTCGACTGCCGGTATCCGAGGTCCGCAGAATATTTTGTATCCTTGGGACACCCGTTTCCCGATTAACCAGATCGGAATTATCTTGGCAACGCTTGGTAAAAGTCTCGTCGCCAACGAGAACACAAGCCGAAAACAGGTTGAGAAAATCGCGGGCTGTGAAGTGCGCTACAACTCACAGAAATATGTCGAGTACATCGCTCGCATCCAAGCCGCACAAGGGATCCGGACGTATGTGCCACAATCATTTGGCACACTCCCCATCTGGATGGCATCCTTCTTGATTTTCATACTCGATTTGGACGGTGGCGAACACGTCACGTCCAGCCACTCCGTCAGCACAAAAAACGCGACGAAAGACCTCAACGATCAAGGAAGCCAATATCTACCTGAGGAATCTATGCAATTCGTCAACAAAATTGAAGAGATCCTCAAAACCGCTGAAATGGAAGGTTATACAATTCAGTTCAGTGCCGCCACAGATGAGCACATCGATTTTGAACGACTGGACGAACTTCATGACGGTGTCCAACTCTATATCGGCTATCTCAAAGGCGGTGTCGCCTCAGACGCGAATCTTAAACTCATCCGTGCAATGAACCCTTTTATCGTTGTCGATTGTGTAGGCGGATGTATGTATCGTCCGATGCGTGCTATTTTTGAGCGATTGGGAATCGCTAACGCTGTTCGCTGGCTCCACGTTGAGGCAGACCCCCTCTATCACAACATCGGCAAACTCGATCAGAATCCGAAAACGGGCGAAACTGAATTTTACGATCTCGGTTGCGACTTTAGTATCCTTGATGTCGTCAAATCCACAGATTACGCAACGAAACTCAAATCGCAACCTGTTGGCACTATCATTGAAGCGACCGACCCGGATGGTGATCGACTCATCGTCTGTGAGATAGAAGACGCATCGCGAGCAGAAACCTTAGAGGACCTCGGCGTTGACTTCCTGGATCTCGGTGACGATCGACTCTTGACGATTTATACGCCGAATCAAGCATTTCTCATGTTAATGGACTTCTACGCGAAGCAACTTAAAACCTCTGGTCTTTGGGAGGATCATCCGCGGTTCATGATCAAGACGACACCCTCCGCGCTCGCTTGGGACCAGTGGGGTGAGTCAAACGATGTTAATGTGATTAACGTACCTGTCGGTTTCAAGGAGATTGCCGCAATTATGAAAAAAATTGAACGGCAATTGGCTGACGCGCCAGACGCGCCGGTTGTTGTTCAAGATGTCTACGGTGAGACGATTTCACTCGGTGTGCAACCGCGACTAATTTTCGCAGGTGAAGAGAGCGGTGGTATGATTACGGGGCCTGAAGAACTCATCCAGAGCCAAGGCGGTCGCACTGCTATCGCGATGCGTGAAAAATCCGCAGGTGAATCCATGGTTCTGGTTACGGCACTCGCAGCACACTGCAAACAGGCAAATATCTCCCTCTCTGACTATCTCGCAGCTGTCTTTGCAGAAAGTCAAATCAGTGCGACATGTGACGTGAGAGAGGACATCACCTATTACAACGAGTCTGAACCGAATCCTGAAAAACTTCGTGCCGCGAAACGTGAAGGGGAGGCGAAACGGGATAAAAACGACCTATTTTTCCTCGGTATCGCGATTGCCCTCCGCGAAGGGAAAATAGACATGGAACAAGCACGGGTTCTCCTTTCAGATGCCCTCCCGAGCCTTGATTTCACAACGCTTGAAGATGTCAGATTTGTTGGAGACGGGAGTTATCTTAAATTTCATGATAAGTGTGTTGAAGTCCGAAAGTCTGGCACAGATGCGAAAACCAAAGCCTATGCCTCTGGCAGTGATAAGCAGGAGTGTCGAAAATTCGCCAAAGCCTTCGGTGAGGCAAGCGGCGAATTAACCGAACTTTACACCGAACAAATAGGTCAAAATTACTTAGGGGATGTTGAAAATAAAGCACGCCAGATTTATGATGCATTTCAGCTAGGTTTTTAATTATTGCTTCTTGACCGCTCTCCATTACGTTACCATCGCGGTCGGTTCGGCTGAGATGTAAAACGCCTGTGCAGTTCGTGTCAGACCGCACCGGGAGGCAGTGAACGTTGAAGCAGGAACACTCAACCACGATTTACGGAGGTTTTTCTGTAAATACACTGGTTTATAAGGAGCAGATTATCATGACAAGAACGACTATCACTTTTTTCGCAATGCTTATTGGCGTTGCTATCTTCTTTTCTCATGCAACAGTTTCCGAGGCGGAGTGGACTATCCTACGGGAAGACGACATCATCCGCGGCGATGGCATTGACGGAATGTTGCAAGATGTCTATTTCATGGATAACCAGAGAGGTTTGGTCGTTGGAAACAACGGTTTAATATTGGTGACAACGGATGGTGGCACAACCTGGGGAAGACTTGATGTTGACATGAGGCCCCCCGGTGCTGGACAAAGACAGGGCGGACGTCCGGGTGCCGCCGGTGGTCCCCCAGGTGCTGGTGGCGGTCCCCCGGCTGGTATGTTCGGTGGGGGCGGTGGTGCTCCGCTCTACAATATCTACTTTGTAGATGAAAATGTTGGATTCATCACAGGTGGTAGAGCGACTATTCTGAAAACCGAAGACGCTGGTAAAACTTGGTCACGGAAGACGGCAATGAGCGATACCCCCGGACGTGATGGAAGGCCGGGGCGCCTCCGCGCCAATTTGATGGGCATCCAGATGATTAGCGAAACGACCGGTTTCATTGCTGGAAGCGAGAACACGATTCTCAAAACAACCGATGGCGGAGAAACATGGATAGGTAGTTCCGAGCGGGCTCGCGTCGGCGAAACCCGGAACAATCTTGAGAATATCTGGTTCGTTTCCCCTACAATGGGCTGGATTATCGGCTCATTCGGGACACTTATGCATACCGCTGATGGCGGGGAAACGTGGGAGAAACGTGATCCTGGCTTTGATAACAACCTTTTCGGTATTCACTTCCTGGATGAAAATACCGGTTGGATTTGTGGACAGGAGGGCTTAATCCTACATACCACTGATGGTGGGGAAACGTGGAATCAACAAAAAACCGAATCTTACGACGACCTCCATGATATTATCTTCGTTGATGCCAAGGTCGGTTGGGCAGTTGGTGGTTTCAATTCTGTCTTGCATACCACTGATGGCGGTCAGACGTGGACGGTATCGAATATACCCGGAAGCGCGAACCTCAAGGGAGTTCATGCGACTGACCAGAACAACTGTTGGACAGTTAACGATTGGGGTGTCATCGCAGGATACAAAGCGCAATAGTTGTCAGTTAAGAGTGTTCCTGTAACAAATCACTACCTCTTGATATATTCCAAATGGGAATTAATTGTTACCTGAGATGCCTTGTCTGATAACTGACTATCGATGACCATTCAAAGGAAAAGCAATGTCAGAACTGAGAAGCCATAAAGTCACGATGCTCGGCACAGGACTCATCGGAATGTTCTATACGATGACGCTCCACAACCAGCGCGGCGCAGACCGCGTCCACAACGTTTATTCTCGACGCGAAGAGCGCGCAACCGCGTTCGCTGAAGAATGGAACATCCCTCACGCAACAACCGATTTAGCAGAAGCCATCAATCATCCTGAAACGGATACTGTTGTCATTGGATTGCCCAATAACTTGCACTTGAAGGCAGTTGAACTCGCTGCAGAAGCCGGCAAAAGCATCCTCTGTACGAAACCTCTCGGACGTACCGCTGAAGAAGCGAAAGCGATGTTGGACATCGTTGAAAACGCAGGTGTATTTGGGGGTTACCTTGAAGATCTCGTCTACCCACCAAAGACCCTCAAAGCGTTAGAATCTGTCCAAAACGGCGCACTCGGTAAGATTCTGTGGGTGCGTTCCCGTGAGACACATCCCGGCCCCCACAGTGATTGGTTCTGGGATCTGGAGCAAGCAGGCGGTGGTGCTATCGTTGACATGGGATGCCATTGCATTGAGATTATCCGAAATTTCGTTGGGAAAAACAATAAACCGCTTGAGGTCATGTGCTGGGCGGATACACTCGTGCATCCGATTGACGCGGAGGACCACGGGATCGCACTCATCCGATTTGAGAGCGGCGCGATGGGGCAGTTTGAGGTTGGGTGGGCATTCCGCGGTGGTATGGATTTACGCGATGAAGTCTCCGGTAGCGAGGGGACCATCTGGCTCAATCACTGGCTTCGCACGGGGTATGAGATGTTCACGGCTGTCGGACAAGGTGGGTATGTCGCTGAAAAAGCGGAGAGCGACACCGGTTGGCTTTTCCCTGTTGGCGATGAGATCGCAGAACTTGGCTATCGTGATATGTTCCTTGATATGTTCAACGCGATTGACGAAGGGCGAGAACCACTGGAAACCTTCTATGACGGTTACGTCGTGAACGCCATCATCGATGCCTGCTATAAATCCGCCAAATCTAAACAGTGGGAAACGGTTGAACTCCAGGATTGGCGAGGGACAACCGAAACCGCTGATTCCCAAACCGCTCAGTCGGATGCCGACGAGCGATATGTTCCCCTCAAGAGTGAACGGATGCCTGATGGCAGAATGAAACGCATCTTCAGGGATCTAGAAACAGGACAGATTATTGAAAAAGTAGAGGATTAAAGAAAAAGAAGGCGATTGCAGTCCAGCGTTAAGGCTGGCAGTGGCAATCGCCTCTATTTAACGTTCATAAAATTTTCCTCTATTCAATGAGCCCCAAATTTTGACATTCACGTATCAATTTTAGTTCCACCTGCTTCAAGAGTTGGTTGACTCTCGGCTTGCTCAACTCGAGCCTTTCGGCGATGTTAACCTGCTGCATGTTCTTCCGGATGCAGGTGAAAACCTGCTGCTCACGTTTCGTCAAACATCGTAGGAGTTGCGGCAGTGCCTTCTCGAAATCAGCGCGCCACATTTCCCAAATGAGCCCATCTACAAAGTGAGTCTGTCTGTTCGGAAACGTTAGCCAAACCCTTTCATAACATTTTCGATGAGCCTCCGAACTTTCTTGAAAAGTGTTATCTGGCCCGGATGCCCGTAGGAACCCACAGCACTGGTGGACCTCTTTCTTCTTTGCTCTCGTGAGTGCCCCGCAGATCCATGGAAGGATATAACTGCGAAAGGATGCCTTTTGTTCATGGTTTGGATCAAACGAAGGCCCTTTTTCCCATAGGGTTATCCGACCAATCTGTACCAGATCCTCTTGGAGACTTGGAAAGGCCGGGTTTGCATACGCCATACACTCCGCACACTGATTCAAATCAGGCTCAAAACGGTTTAACGTTTCGTCAGTTGTCTCAAAAATGCCCTCATGCTTGTAAGATGGGCATCTCATACCTTTCAATCGACATCTCAGTTTCATGAGGAACCTCCTCGTGTATCTGCATTTGCAGAACAGTGTCCGCCGCGAAGGTATCAACCTTTGTAGTGGACCCTATACTTTTCTTTTTTGCACAACACACCTCCAATTAGAAAGATTATTTTTATTCTATAAGGATAGCAGATTTGTCTCTATTTGTCAACCCAAAACCTCGGGACTTGGCGATAAACCCTTTTGCTGAGCCATCCACACTTGTTCCTCAAGAGATCAGAAATACTACTCTGCTCCATCAGCATCGTAATCTTGATAGCCAACGCCATTATAACCTACTCCCCAATTGAAGCTCCCGAACAAGTCGTACGAGCGAAACACATAGGATCTTTATTACGGTAACTCCGTAGAAGTGAGGAAGGTGTAAGGGTCAATCCCTTGACCTTCAGGTGAATTGACATCGATTAAGTGGATGGAAGGGGGCGGCACATCGAAAAAGTCTTCTTTTCTCCAAACTCCCACGGGTCCGAGAAAATAGGAGACGTAGGGTCGTTGGGTTCCATCAGACAGCGTTGATGCGTCCCACGCAACATAGAGCGTATTCGTATAGTGGGGGCGAACTCTACCAGTATCATCAATGGAACCACCTTCAAAATTTTGCACACCTTCTCGCCAGAGCTTGACAAGAACGTGATCGATTAACTTATGATCGTAACTCCAATTCTTTTGACGTTCCG
Organism: Candidatus Poribacteria bacterium; assembly: GCA_007571305.1. GTDB lineage: Bacteria > Poribacteria > WGA-4E > WGA-4E > WGA-3G > WGA-3G. The sequence continues at coordinate 11,399 of RKRR01000115.1, forward strand.
CGGGTTGATCCCAATAAGGTATGAGCGGATACCCTTCCGGTGTTGTTTTGAAATTAAAGGGAGCTGCTTCTTCTGGACTCAGTGGTGCGGGTTCAACAACATCTACCTCTAATTCAGGAAACCCCTCAAACGCCGCATCGTTTTGTGGCATTTCGGTAGTCACGGATGGTAGAGGCTCAGCTGGCTCCAGTTCAGACTCCGGATCAGACGCGATTGCCTCCTGATATTCGGACTCTATTTTTACCGATTTGAGGGGCCTCCCTGGAGGTTCAGTATATTTGTAGACTATCACAGGTTCTATCGGTTGTGAATTCCGGTGCTGATTGTAAAATATCCCTAAACCCATGAATAGGACGACCAACAAAATCCCCCAGAGAATCCCGGTTTTTTTGTTAAACATGAACTTTTCCTTGCAAGTACGCAATGAATGCATCCCCTTTTAACACACCTGCGGGCGAGAGAACAGCCCGTGTCCACGTCATTCTAAATTCACTGTAAACATACTAAGGGACAACCTGCTCCCATTTAGGCTCGTATACGTTAGGGAAAAGTCTTTCTATCTCATCAGGACTCACGCCGTGATGTGGTGCCTCCTTGAGCAGATACTGTTTCAACGCAGCTGCCTTTTCTGGATACGCCTCTCTGAACCTCTGGACTCCTTCATCACGTCCATATTGCTCGATAAAGGGTTTGATGTCATTGAATCTTTCATCTTTCGGCGCAGCCCGAGGGACCGATCCATATCCAAAGTTGACCTCACGTCCTTCGGCTTTCCACGTTTTGAATAGTTCGATAGAACTACGAGTTCCGTCGGTGGGCCAGAGACCCATCTGTGCCTCGGCGTGGCGTATCATCTCATCGAGGGTTAATGGAATCTGCTGCCAGACTTTCGGTTTGAGCTCGGCAAGAATGTCAATTTCTGATCGGTCCCCAAATTGACTGATTAACTGGGCACGATACGCTTCAGCACGTTCATAGGGATCCGCAATACGGTACCAAACCTCTGAGGTTTCTTCTGATCTATCGTTTTCATCGTTGAAAATAGATGCCCACGGATCCTGAGATGTATCCGCGTGCTGATGAGATAGAGGGAAGTCAGTTCTCCAATCATAGTCATCAGGCACTTGCAGTTTTTGATCTTCTACATCTTTATCTGTGTCAGGTGTCGCCCCAGAGGAGGCATTTTCTACAAGAGAAGACACAGTATGCGGGTGTTCCGCAACCTCGGGACGGGAGGCGAGATTCTCTACAAATCTTCTGTTTTCAATTTCAATATGGACTATAAACCCAATAAAAAAAAGAATACAGATGATGCCGATTACAAATAGGGTTCTCATGTTTTTTTTCCTCAATTAATTCAATCAAAGGTTGTTTAAGTGGACAACAGCACTGTTGCCGTTGCCCACTTTGAAATACTTCAGAACTCAGGAAGTGGAAATTCTTCACAAAAGGAAAATCCTACACCCGCGCACCTATTAAAAATAATCTGAGTCATAATCGGAGCGATATTGACCGTCAAGTCCAGTGCCGCTAATTGAGCCAGACGCGGTAGCACTCCATGCACCTTCCCCCGACACATAAGAAGACTCCCCGCCGCCGGGTGTCCAAATACCCCCAGAGCCATCATCGGTGAAATGACTGTTTAAATTCGCGTAAGTAGACCAGTTCCCGCTTGACATACCACCCCAGCTGACAGACCCTGATGCAGTTCCCCAACCATCAGCGTATCGCCAACAATACGCGCTTGCACCTGCCCAACTCCACGAGCTATATGCGATGCACGAAAGACCCATGAGTATAAGAACCAGGGTCACCCAAATCTCCGTTCGCTTTGATCGTTTCGTTTTCATTCTTTCATCTCCTTTTGTTGATGAATAAAAAAAGACTTTCATCTGTTTAACGGTTCAGTCCGAGAAATTCATACGGGTCAATCCCTTCATCAAAGGATCGTATCTCTAACCAGTCAGGGAGCGATTCGCGTCCCTCTATTTGAGCAATAGAAAGACTACCATACGCGGACCCGCTCGTTCGGGACATATATCGCATCACTTCCCCGTTCGGAAGTGTCCTCTCGCGCCACTTCACATAGAGGACATTGGGGTCACTCGGGTAAAACAGACCCGTTTGATCGTTACTCGTTACCCCACTCAAACGCCCAGTTTCCTGCCAGAGTTTGATCGAGACACGAGACATGAGCTCTATTTCTTTCAAATACGCCGTCCAAGAGATGCCTCTGATACGCATAGTGTCCGCCTCCATATTTTCTTTCATATTCGCAAGCATTTCTTCGCTCCATTCCCAAGATACTTGCCCTGGAAAGTCTATGGGCACTTCAGGATAAGGACCAAAGCCATAAGGCGAGACGGGGACATCTTCGGGGGGTTCTTCGGATAAAACGACATCATTGAGGAGGAAAGCATCCGCCATGTCCATGAACTCCGCCACCTCATCACTCGGTTCTGTGTCGTCTGCGTCCTGCGAGGCATCGCTTTCGCTTGGCGTTCCCGTTTCTCCAAAGTCTACGGGACGTATTTCTGTGGTGTCCACGGCTGGGCGTGTCTCGCTCTGTATCGAGTGTCCCTGTAAAAATCGTTGGTGGTGTGCCAACTCTTTGTCTGTGGTGCGTTTGACGTGCCAAGAATAGAACAAACTCCCACTCACCGAGAGGACAAAGAACACGAGACCCGCTTGTATCAACCGACTGGAAAGTAGATACTGTAACATCAGAGAACC
>RKRR01000061.1 GCA_007571305.1 Candidatus Poribacteria bacterium
TTAGTACCGTGTATAATAACTTGCATATATTTCGCTGATCTGTTAGCGATATTTGCGACAGTGCTCGCTCGGATAGAGGGTAATACCGTGGCATTTAGTGATTTCAAAACGATCTCTGAAGTTCAAGAAAAATTCGGAATAGTATACACTGAAGATAACTTTATCAAAGCCGAACCCTCAGAACCCTCGGCGGAATTCCTGCATGATTTTGAATTTACTCGGGAACATATTAATGTTTTTGCATCAGAGGCTGCCCGATGTGAGGCGATCATCTTTCCTATCTTGAAGGAGAGTTACAAAGCCTATGCTGATCAGTACGCACTCTGGATAAAGCAGTCCATCGCCTACGATAATATCTTGAACGGCACACCTGACTACTTTATTGCCACCCGATCCAAACTAGGCAAAACTGTTGTCGGAGGTCCGCTGATACTCCTTGTTGAGGCAAAGAAAAATGACTTTGAGCAGGGGTGGGGCCAATGTCTGGCAGAACTGATAGCTGCACAGAAGATAAATGATGATATGACTCTCCCTGTATATGGCATTGTCACTGATGGCACCTTATAGCAATTTGGAAGGCTTATCGCCGATATTTTTGTCCAAAACAGAACAGATTTTAGCTTAGGGAATCTCTCAACACTGTTGGGATCGGTTAATTCAGTGTTTCAAGCGACGACTCTGATGAAACATACAGATATGTAGACTTCTACGGGAGGCTCTACTTTACTGTTCTCGCCCGAATCATGGGTTATCGCGGATAGCACAGATGACCTGGATTTTAAGGGTTTTCCGATTAAGAAGTTTCAGTCCCGTACGGAGGGTATGTTCATAGAACCCCATCGTTTTCAAGTAGGAATGCTTGTGATCTCGCGTAAAGATAATGTGGTTACAGACAGCAGAAACGTGGAATTCCATTGATTTCATTTTCCGCCAAGAAACAGGTAGCAGCATACCTAAAGTGATAAAGCATAATGGAAGGATGCTATATCCTATTTGACCATCGTCAGGAGCCAGAGCTGCTTGTAGAAACGGTGACGATTGGAGATGTAGCTGTTCGGAGTTATATTATTCCTATTGTTCAGGATCGTCCCTTAGATAAAGGAGTATGAAATGCCGTATTGTACCGTGTGTAAGATAGAGACTGATTATGAATACGATATAGCACTTTCCAATGGGGAATACGTTCATTATTCGTGTATAATTATGTTGCAGATGCGACAACAGGAGATTGAATCCGTCCTGCGGACGCAGAAGCCACAACTTATTTTGTCGATCTTTGTGCCAACTGAAATAGCACAACAAGACGTTATCCCAAAGGCTGATATTGAAGATTTACGGACTAAACTCGCGAAGTTAAAATCTGTTTTAACCAAAATCTATGACCATTTGCCGAGTTGGCCTCCGGATTGGGATGAGCGGAAACGGCAATTCATACGGCAGAATGGTTTAGTCTGTTCAGGTTGTGGTAAGGAGCAAGATGTCTATTTACTGCATGATATCCCCATATTTGAAGGTGGGACGAACGAACTGGATAATCTTACCCTTATCTGTGCAGAATGTTACAGGGATACGTACCATGAAGGCGATATTTTTGGCGATTTTACACTAAAACCGTCACAATCAGAATTCTCAGAACAAGTTGCTGAAATCCAATCCGCTCTTGACAATCATCAAAAAATTCAGTTTAAGTATAAAAAGCCGAGTGCGAAAAGGTGGATGAGGCGCGTGGTTCTGCCAGAACGACTTTTGAATATTCCTAACAATCGAGAATCTGGTGAAACGTTGTGTGTTGAGGGATTTTGCGACTTACGGCAGGCTACCCGCGTCTTTGCCCTTGAGCGAATGCAAGCGTTAGAGGTAATTGAAGATTGATTCGTCCGGGTCGTTAAGTACAAGCCACTTGATGTTCCTATAGGATCAGATATCGGGATACCTGTTTCAATCGTTGCTAACCAGAGCGTTGCGAACTTGCTTCGAGTTCGTCTATCATCCTCTTGTATTCGGAAATTGGTTGTTGCGAGCGATATAGGTAGCAATATATTCACACCATCATTCACAAGAGAAAAACGATGAAAGTAAAGAGTCTCTACTACATGCTGATGAATATGTCCTTATGCCTACTTGTTTCCACCTCCCCACACATAGCTCTCACAGGCTTCATCCAGATCAGCAAGGACGTTTCCATCCACCTCCAGGAACCGCCCGTTCAGCATCACGAATTGAACGTCTGAACTGGAAGTATCTTTCCGTAAAAAAAGGTATTCACCGACAAATCGAAGATCTGCAGTGGACATCTCCGCTAAACCGTCGTCAGAGATAAGGAATGTGTCCGTTGCGTTGGGCAGCTGGAGAGTGAAACCTGTCCCTAAAACATCAGGGTCGGCAAGCACTTCTATAGCGGAAAGCCTCGGATATTCTTTAACGTGCGCTTTCATAGGAAATAATAACGTATTCATTGCGGTTGGTGATTCTCGGTGCCACCGATAGGTCACCCTGTCCGCATCCAAATTTACCGAGAGGTCGGTTGTCTCCAACGCACTGATGAACAGATTGCTCCGTTGTGAGTCTTGTGTCTGTATGTCCCCCGCATGGGAAACGATATACGGAGCGACCTTTTGACCGAGACGAAAAATCTGTTCCAATGTGTGTGCCGCATCGCCGAGGACGAGGTCGTGTAAAATGAAGTATTCGCCTTTCGGGTAAAAGATGACGCGTTTATGATGAACATTTGTGGTTTCATGCCACTTTTCTACACAGTCAAACGCAGGTGTTGTTACCCATTGTGTATGGATCCTATCGGATGGGGAGAGCGGCATATCAGGCACGCGGACGGAACCCGTTGTCAGTTGTCGTCCGTATGCATATAACATGAAGGTTGAGATGTCCGCGTTACTCGATTTTCCCGATGGGCGTGTATCGAAAAATAGGTATTGTGCGTCCGGTTCCCAACTATCCCGCATGACATAACAGCCGGTCTCAGGCAGCGCGTGTGAGGTGATGTCAGACTGTGGAAGATCCTCGAGCCGAAAGTCGCTGTCGGCCATTGTGCAGAGTTCAACCACATCGAAGTTCGGAGAAGGGAGCGGCCCGAGAGGTGGAAACGAGCAATCAGGTTGACGCAAATAGATACAAGTTTCCATCTGTCTTTCAAGAGAGATCCGGATATCTTCAACGTAGTGGTCCCGCTCAGTAGATTTTTTGTAAATGGATAGGAATCTGGCGAAATCAGCGATCGCCTCAACTTGGGAGCGCAGTGTCCGATTTTTGTGGAATCCGTCTGAGTCAAAGAATGTATCCACTATCCATTTATAGCGATACAGCGTAAGCACGCGTAGTTGTTCGCTCCCTCGAAATTCAGGGAGGAGGTGTGCTGCGATACCCATCTCTGTTGTTGCTGTGATAGCCGGTGTCGGATGGATAGAAAGACGGAGCAAGCATTCAAGATAGGTTTTTGCAGTCGTGTAGGTATCGGATCTTTCTATTAGTGGGATTGATTTCTGTTCAACCTGTGAATCTAAAAAATCTCTCCGAAAGTCTGTATATGCGGATTTTGCAGTGGATATATCCTCTGCAAGGAAGGCGGATTTCACGGCTTCCATTCCCGGATAATCCAGATCGAGGGCATCAAAAAAGTCGTTATCACTGAAAGGTAAATTGTATTGCCTCTGAGGTGTGAGATTGCGTTTGAGAACAGTGTTATAAGCGGGCACCGCTGATGCCAAAATCGGGAGGTTTCGTTCATTCGCAAGTGAGAAAGCGACATCGATCGGTAGGGTGAGATGAGAATCTGTGGGTGTGGGAGCAACATCTACCAACACCTCCGAGATCCTTCCAAATCCTGCAAGCCGCCAAAGCTCCGATTGAGGGAGTGAGGCACAGACACAGCCTGCTAACGTCAACGCGCTTCCCGCTTCAAGTCTTGGGCGAGGTTCCCCATCTGGGTAGGCGTAGAGATATTCAGTGTGCTCTAACAGGATACGGGCAAGTTCGCGATACCCTAACGCATTGAGCGGTTCATGTGCCGCGATCGCGACTGCCTCAATGATACGGGCAGCGACCGATTCCAATCGCCATGCAGGATATTGTGGTGCGAATTCGATCGGTATCTGTTGTGTTTCAGCGAACGTGAGGAGTTCCTCAAAATCCGCTACCGGCTCAAGTTTCTCGATTGCAAGAAGTTCCCGCTTCGCGAGGGTTTGTGCGAGGCGTTGGATATATTCAGTTTGGAGAGTTATCCATTTTTCCGACGACATGTTTTGATCCCTTCCATTTGAACGACTCAGTATATAACAACAGAATTGCGGAATTTGTCAAGCATTCTGTAAGAGGATTGCCCGAATCCTAAGTGCCAGCAGTTGATCGCCCACAACCCAATTATTCGGAACAACAAAAAAAGGGACCGGTAAAACCAGTCCCTTTTGATGTGCATTGAACTATCAGTTCTATGCGGATAGAGCCGAAACTGCAGCAGCCTCATTGTCGTAATGTTCAAACGCACTAACGAGACGGCTCATAACAATCAAGTTTTTAATTTGTTTGCCGACATGGATGACTCCGATACGACCCTGCTTCCGGTTTACGATAGCACGTGCTTCCATCAGAGCACCGAGTCCTGAACTGTCTATCATATTGACGTGCTCAAAGTTGATGAGGATACGCGGTGAATCGGTAGTTTCTATCTGTGGCGCGATTGCCTCTCGTAATTCTAACACTGAGGGACCCACTATTTTTCCATTAGGTTCCAGAATCGCGATGCCATCTTGCTGACGAATTTGTGTTGCCATGGTTTTCTCCTTTTTCATTTACGAAAACATTGAAAATGTATATCACTTTTTTATTTTTTTACGCAATTTGAATGTTCAATTGAAGTGTTCGTTACTTTAGACGCACTTCAACGAAAAAAGTTCATTTTTTTTTATTTTTCTCTATTTATAC
>RKRR01000027.1 GCA_007571305.1 Candidatus Poribacteria bacterium
ATTTCCATCCGTCTCTATACTCTTAAACATTTGCAATTTTTGCTATCACTTCCTTCCGTGCTTTAAACAGGTCATGCAAGTGTAGATAGCGGAACAGTGCCGCTGTACGCAGCGGTCCGCTCCATCCACTATGTTTCCGACGAGGGACGACGTGAACGTGAAAGTGAGGAACTTCCTGCAAGCTCATTACGCCATTGTTCTGATAAACGGTGCTTCCCTCTGGGTTGAAAGTTTCAATCAAGGCTTCGGCGGCTTTGCGCGTTTTATTTATAATTTCAGCGGCTTCATCATCTGTCAAATCTAATATCGTTGGGGCATGTCGGCGCGGAATAACCAGTAATTGCCCGATTTCAAATTGCCTTTGATTGATAAACGTGAGTGTCCTTCCAGTTGCATTGACGATGTGTCTGGTTTCGCTACGTCCAGCAGCCAACCCGCAAAACGGACAAGGATTCCGAATCGGGTGCCGGTAGAACAGATTCTGCGCTATCCTCCGGTTAGACCGTCACACCTCGCCATTCATCTTTCGCGCAGGTAATATCGACGACATTTCCATCCGGATCAGCTACTTTGAAGGAACGTTCCGGTGGCTTGTTGTCATCAATAGTATCTCCTTTTTTCACATTATCCATGATCAATTCAAAACCGCTATCCTTGAGAGTGTTGTAAATGCTCGCCAAATCTTCAACAATGATACCGAAGTGGATAAACTCTGTGCCTTCCTCAAAGGGTGGACGTTCCACACCGTTGTATTGGAGAATCGTCATGTTCAGCGTGCCGTCTGAGAGGTCTAACCCACCGCGTCCTCTATACCCAACGAACTCAAAACCGATGGTTTGGTAAAAAAGACGCGAGGCTTCCATATCCTTCGTCCGCAGCGCGATGTGTCTCAAAAATGCCATTGTGGTTGCTCCTTTTAGGTGAGATGAACTCATCTATCAAAGGCTTGTTGGAATTAGGTTTATTCTACATAAAAACCGTTCAAGTGTCAATAGGAACATGCGCAACTATCAAGAGTGCTTCGTTCTCTTCTTATCCACGGTAGGCGAGGTATCCAACCTTGCCGTCGTCAAGTGCACACATAATTGTCAATTTTACCATAAATCCTTAAGCATCACTAACCTGCTCCTACTGACAACTGATGGCTGAAAACGAAACATTACTTCCCTTGACAAAAACATATATCTGTTTATAATGGGAGGAAATTCGATGAAGTTCACAAAGGATTTTAAATGCGCCCTCAGGGTCCCAATTTGCTCTATATCCATTCCGACCAGCATAACCCGTATGTGACCGGCTGTTACGGCGACCCGTTGGTGCAGACTCCTCATCTCGATAGTCTCGCTGCCGAGGGGGTGGTGTTTGAAAATGTCTATTGCCCATCTCCGATCTGTGTGCCATCTCGGATGTCGATGTTGAGTGGAGGTTACCCGCATGAGAACGGAGTCTGGACCAACAGCCACATTCTCGATTCCAGTATTCCTACTTTTGCACATGCGATGGGAGCAGCTGGCTATAAACCAGTGCTTATCGGACGAATGCACGCACTCGGACCGGATCAACTACACGGGTATGCTGAACGCTTCGTTGGAGACCACGGTCCGAACTATCACGGTGGACGTGGTGTTGATCATGGAGAACTCTCTGGCACAGCGGGACCGGCACGCGTGAGTCTCGAAAAATCTGGGGCAGGACAAAGTGCATATCAGGTGCATGATGAGGATGTGACCGCCGCAACAGTGGATTACCTCAATCGACTCGGTGTCCAGAAACGGGCGGGACTTTTAGATGCTCCGTTTTCACTTTCTGTCGGGTTTATGCTACCACATCAACCTTTCGTCGCTCGTCAGGAGGATTATCAGTTATATGAAGAGCAGATGACGATGCCTCAAAATCCTGAACCTTTCTCAGAGACGTTACATCCCTACTTTCGATGGTGGCGTGAAAAGTGCGGGATTATTGAAGTTTCTGATGCTGAGATCCTTCGCGCACGCACGGCGTATTGGGCGTTGGTAACCCGAATGGACGTGATGATTGGACAAATCTTAACGGCACTCCGAGAAAACGGATTAGATGAGGACACCCTCATCCTTTATAGTTCAGATCACGGCGAACAGGTCGGTGAACACGGACTCTGGTGGAAACAGACGTTTTATGAACCTTCCGTGAAAGTTCCCGCGATTTTATCGTGGCGAGGGGCTTTACCGGAAGGTGTCCGATGTCACCGGATTGTCAGTTCGCTTGATTTGAATGCCACGATGCTCGATGCACTCGGAGCACCATCTTTACCCCATTCCCGCGGTCGAAGCACCTTACCCCTTCTCCGCGGTAACGATACACAATGGGAGGATATCGCCTTCTCTGAATATTGTACCGAAGATGGGTGCTATCATCGGATGGTCCGTGATGGCGAATGGAAGTTGAATTACTACCACGGTCAACCGCCACAGCTTTTCAACTTGAACAACGATCCAAACGAATTGCAAGACCGAACAAACGATCCTACATGCCAAGACCTTTTAGCACATTTGACACAAAAAGTATTGGACGATTGGAATCCAGATTCGGTTGCCGCACAGATAGCAGCGAAACGAACTGACACGCAACTCCTCGGCAGATGGGGACGGAACATACAGCCAGCCGATCAGTACCGTTGGAACTTGTTACCAGAAATGGATTATCTTGGAGGAAACTGAGATTCCAGACTGCCTCGATTCACGTTCGACGAGATATATTTCGAGGCATACTGCTTGAAAAAAGGAGATACAACATGGCGAACAGTCCAATTCTCAAGGGTGAGCCTTTTAGCGAAGAGAAGACAGCAGAGGTTGCCGAGCAATTCTTTCGTGATGGCTTTGTCTATATTCCGGAAGTGCTGACCGAGGACGAGGTTACCGCACTACGGAAAAAGTCTGATGAGTTTTTCGCGGATCCGAAACTTGCAGAGGTAACGAATCCTGAACTTGCTGATGTCAGATATATTCAGATGGGTACACATGCCGAATCCCAGGAGACACTCCCCTTCATTTTACGGAACACGATCGAACTCGATCAGATTTTTCGGGATATGCTGCTCCGTGAACCGATTCTGAGCTTGGCAGAGGCAATCGTCGGCGAAAACTGCAAGTTTTGTGGTCAAAATGTGCTTCGGAATCTTCCCGGTCTTTCGATTGACCGATGGCATGTTGACGGCTCGGTCCACTTTCCTGTTACCGAGAAAATGCCGCGTCACGACCCGCGTCTACGGATGCCTGTGATGTGGTTCACCGTCCAGATGGCGTTGAACGATATTGATACGCTTGAAGAGGGGCCAACACAATATGTCCGTGGTAGCCATTACTCCGGTAGACATCCGAACAATCAGGAAAACCCTGAATTTGAAGGAAATAAACCTGTCTCTATTTTCTGCAAAGCAGGGGACATCTATCTGCAGGACCCACAGTGTTGGCACCGTGGCGCACCGAATCTTTCCGGTAAAACACGTTATATTTTACAGTCCCAGTATGCGGCGTATTGGGCATATTGGCGGTTTAGCCTTTGTAACGGCGTGCCTGTCCCTGAAGAGGCTCTGGAAAATGCAGATGACCGGTTGATGAATCTCTTAGGACGTCCGCGTGTGAGTGACTTGAATTAATCAACTCCCACAAATAGGAAACTGACAGATGATACAACAAAGAATGTTTCCTGTCCTTTGGATTGCCGCAATAGTGCTATTCATCGGTTTTGTGTTGCAGGTAAGGGCAGATGCGAATACTGAATCCGATGGAAAGGAGTGGATCCAGACCAATGGTCCGTATGGTGGACATATCCGCGCTCTCTATTCAACACCTGAAGGTGTACTTTTCGCTGGAACGGATGGTGCTGGTATTTTCCGCTCAATGGATTTCGGTGATTCTTGGACACCTGTCAATACTGGATTGTCTTATGAACCGGGAGAGGGCTTGTCGGTTGCGGCTTTCGCGCAAAAGCGGAATATGCTCTACGCTGGCACAACCAGCGGTTTGTATGGGTCAATTGATGGAGGAAATACATGGCAGCACGTCCCAACGCTCGATAAGTATGTGTCGGTCAGTGGCATTGTGACGATTGGGGCTCGTGTATATATCGGCACCCTTCAAGATGGCGTTTGGTATTCGGATGACGGCGATTCTTGGGCACCGATGAACAATGGATTAGAAAGTCGAAGAATCCGTGAACTCTCGAAAATAGGAATAACGCTTGTCGCGGGGACAAGGGATGGGGCTTTTCGCAAAAGATTCAAGGAAAATTCGTGGACACCTATCAATACCGATTTTGTTCCGAGATCGATTGATATGGGACCGATTAATAAGGCACGTATCGAATCCGGATTGGATGCCTCACTACCACCACAATCTCCAGCTGCGATACGTGTTGACTCATTCACTGCGATGGAAAACCTACTTTACATAGGCGTACTGATGGGTGGAGACGATGGAATTTTCCGATCAGATAACGAGGGAGACTCATGGACACGGATTACTTCCAAAGAGATGGTGCATACTGTTGAAGCATTGACAACATTTGGGACAACCCTATACGCGAGTACCTATGGCGGTGGCGTTTTCCGTTCGGAAGATAGCGGCGACTCTTGGATAACAGTCAACGATGGATTAACAGATTGGACAGTTTCTGCATTGCTGGCAGTGAGTGAAGACACAGTTTTTGTTGGAACCCTGGAGGGTGGTATTTTCCGGACAACGGAGGACGGCAATTCTTGGGTGGAAGCCAACACAGGATTGATAAATACATCGGTCAGTGAATTGGCAGTTATTGGAGAGACAATTTACGCTGGAATAGGGGATAAGCTTGTCCATTCATCTGACGGTGGAGAGTCGTGGCAACCTGTTCAAATTCCTTCAATGCCCATTTCATATCATTTTGCGGCTTTGTCTGAAGCTGGTGGAAAACTTTATGTCGCTGCTACCAAATTTACCCCCGGCAATGTAGTGGGTGGGATTTTCCAATTGGAGGTGGAGCACAGTTCATTGGTCGAGCTTATGACTGAGAGGGTATTATTTGGGATTGAATGCCTGGAAGTCACGGGGACTACCTTCTATGTCGGCACCCAAGGTAGAGGGATTTTTGGTTGGGAGCAAGGCTCGGATTCGTGGACAAATCTTGGTTTGAAAGGCAACTTCGTTACGGCGTTGTCAGCGAAGAAAAATAAAATCTATGCTGCTACCCAGCGCGGTGAGATCTTTCAGTTGGACAGTGCAGGAAAAACGTGGAAACTTATCAGTTCAGATATGGTAGATAGTTTCATATCTGATCTAAAGTGGTTTGGACCAATATTTTACGCAACCTCTTGGGATAACGGGGTTCTCTATTCCACTGACAATGGTAACTCTTGGACACCCCTAAATGATGGATTGGAAGATTTATCAGTGATGACAATAGTAACAGATGGTCCTGATGTCTATATAGGCACATATTATGATGGCGTTTTCCAATGGATAGAGGACAAAAGGCGGTGGGAACCGATCGGTTCGCTACATCTCCGAGTTGATTCGTTGGCGGTCCTTGACGGTTTTCTCTACGCTGGCACGGTGGGCGGTGGTGTGTTTAAGATTCCAGTCGAGAAATAGACAAATTGAAACAAGGAGAAAATATGCCTGAAGCCCCATTGCACTTCAGAACGATTACTGAAATCTCGGAAGCACTCGCCTCAAAACAGGTGTCGCCTGTAGAGATTACGACTGCGATGTTGGAACGTATTAACGAACTTGATGGTCGATTGATGAGTTACGCGACGGTGATGGCAGATTCCGCAATGCATGCGGCGCAAAAGGCAGAGAGGGAGATTGAATCGAGGAGATATCGAGGCCCACTTCATGGTGTTCCTATTGCAGTGAAGGATCTCTGCTTCACGAAAGGGGTTCGCACGATGGGGGCGGCGAAAGTACTCGCGGATCACGTTCCATCGTTTGATGGCACCGTCATCGCAAAACTTGAAGCAGCGGGGGCGGTGCTGCTTGGCAAACTCAACCTGACTGAAGGCGCGATGGGCGGCTATAACCCTGAATTCGACATCCCTAAAAACCCTTGGAATCCTGACAGGTGGACAGGCTCATCGTCGAGTGGTTCTGGGGTCGCGACAGCCGCAGGATTATGTTTCGGTTCGCTCGGTAGCGACACAGGTGGTTCAATCCGTTTCCCTTCAGCAGCTTGTGGTATCGTTGGCATAAAACCGACGTGGGGGAGAGTCAGTAGGTATGGTGTGCTCGCGCTTGCCGAATCGATGGACCATGTCGGTCCAATGACGCGATGCGTCGCTGATGCAGGAATTATCCTTGAGGCGATCGCTGGGTTCGATCCGAACGATCCTACCTCTCTACCGAATCCCGTACCGAATATGCTTGAAGGGGTTGGAAAGGACATTTCCGATATTCGCATTGGGTTCGACGAGAATTATGCCATGAACGATATTGACACTGAACTTGCTGAGGCGGTTCGTGCTGGTGTGGAAGTCTTGGCAGATCAAGGTGCTGAAATTGTTGAAGTGCAGCTGCCGGATGTAGATGAATACGTCTCTGCATGGCCCACGTTGTGTGCAACAGAGGCAGTGTTAGCGCACGCCGCCACCTATCCATCTCGACGGGATGATTACGCTCCTTGGTTCCGAGGCTGGCTTGATATGGGGGCGAAGGTGACAGGGACGGGATATGCAAAAGCCAACAATTTGAGAGCCGCCTGTACAGGACATATCAGAAGGGTTTTTGAAGGGATCGATGTGCTGGTGTGTCCCTCGATGTCAGCACCACCGCACGTAGTCACGCCAGAGATGTTATATGGACAGTACGAAGCTCGAGATCCGAAATTCCAACGGTTCACCGTGCCGTTTGACTACAACGGCGCACCGACGCTATCTGTGCCGTGTGGCGTGAATGACGAAGGGCTACCGTTGAGCATTCAGTTTGTCGGAAAACACTTGTCAGAACCCTTGTTGTGTCAGGTCGGACATGCTTACGAGCGTGCTACACCGTGGCACAACCTCCACCCTGATGTATGAGTGAAATAGCGGCTCTACTTCTGTGGTAGGTGATACCCTTCTTTCACCGTTTGGATGCTGTAGAGGCAATTTTCTGCGGTTATATAGAGTGTCCTGCTTGTTTTGCCACGTCCAAAGGCGACGTTAGTGGGTTTGTCGGGGGTTTTGACGTACGCCAGTTCCTCCCCTTCAGGCGTGTACACGCGGACTCCCGGTCGGGTCTCGTCGCGCACTGCCACGAAGAGATTTCCTTCAGCATCAACCACCATACCGTCTGGACCGTCCTGTGGGGCATAGTCGACAAGCGTTTTTCGGAAAGTCGCTGTGCCTTCGAGGGAGAGGTCATAGGCAAGTAATGCCATATTTCCGTTCCGTAGTGGCGTATCATCAGGAAAACTACCCATCGCCCCGTTATCATGGCTAATCACATAGAGGGTTTGCTGATCAGGGGAAACGGCGACACCGTTCGGTTTGCCTGCGTCCGTAACGACGAGATGAAGCGAGCCGTCCGGATCGATCCGATAGACCCCAAAAATGGGTTGTTCAACGGGTTCATGACCGGCATACCGAGGATCCGTAAAATACACACGTCCTTGCTCATCAATAGACAAATCGTTGGGTGAATTAAAGGGTTTTTCGTTGTACAAACCAGCAATAATTTCGCTTTTACCCGTCGTTAGGTCTGTCCGAGTAATCCTGCGTCCCCCAAAATCCGCTCCCTCTGCGACGACTAGGCGACCTTGGGCATCAAATTTCGTACCGTTGGACATCCCACTGGGGGAACGGAAAACGGTTGTTTTTCCGGTCTCTGGATTGTGTTTCCAGATATTGCCAGCTTGCATATTTGTCTGATCTGTGAAGGTGATGTCGCTGAAGTAGACCGTCCCGTCTGGAGCGACAGATACACCTTCCGTAAAATGGGCACCATTGAACAACTCTTTAAGTTCAGCGTCCGGGGCAAAAATGGTATTATGGCTTGCAGCGTTTCCAATCAACACAGGTGCTAAGGCGAAACCCGCCGCAATCGTGCACGCGAGGGTTTGTGACATATTGAAATTTGGCATATTCCACTCCTTCCATTTTCAGTTATGAATGGCAAGATTCTATCAGACGTTCTGAGCGTTGTCAACCCATCGGATGTGGACCGTGAGTGATCACGCCCTGTCGGGCATGCGCGTAAACGGCATCTTGGATCTCAAGGATACGCACCGCATCAATGACCGTCGGCTCAAAAGTGCCACCTTCTCGGATTGCGTCGAATGCAGCACCCATCACGCCTTGAATCCTTGCACCGTGAGAGATGTCTTCGCTGAACTGGACCCCTTCGGTTGTATGCACTTCAATCAGGGGTTCACCGTTACGACCGTACTGTTCAAATACAGATGCCCTCGTTCCTATAAAGCGGAAAAAATGATCGCCACCACGTTTGCCGGACGGATATGAATAACCGGATTCAATAATACCGGTGATGCCGTCTTCTGTTCGTAGCACGCCAATACCACTGTCCTCTACACCACGACTGTGCATAGAATTGGACATGACCGCACCGACGACTGTTATTTCCCGATCACCGACAAATTGAAGGAATGTATCGATACCGTGTGCCGCCTCGACTGCCCAACAACCGCCACCCGATATACTCGGATTGTTATGCCAAGCCGACGGAGTCGGATCATAACGAGACGGAGGTCCGTTGTTCAATCTGCTGTTATATAGGACAAGATCGCCTAAACTACCATCAGTGACCATTTCTTTCACAACACTCACGATTCGGCTCGCTCGATTGGGAAGCACAAGAGCACTGAAGACGCTGTACTTTTCAGATGCTTCAGCGGCTGGACGCAATCGATCGGCACAATCCGCGAAAGGTTTGTCCAAGAGATAGGGGATACGACGGTCTACGCATGCTTGCACATGATCCGGCATCTCGATGTGTTTTCCGGCGACGAGTGCCGCGTCTGGCTTGCTTGCATCAAGGCATGCTGCTGCTGCCTCATATCCGGAACATTGAAAATCGTCTGACAACTGTTCTCGAGGTCCTACTTCGGCATCCATGACTCCTACAATCTCATGTCCAAGTTCATGTGCCGAGCGTGCCATACTGCGTCCATGGTGACTATACGAAAGAACAACCAATTTCATTTTTTTATTATTCCTCGTGATTCGGTAAGGGTCGTTGGAGGTTTCACGTGCCATTCCGTAGACCCGCCTGCTCCGTCGTTGCAGGCTACGACTCCGCTAACCTATTTTCAATTATTCCTTAAAGCAACACATTATAGTAGATTCCGTAATTACTTGGACACTTGTAGCGTTGTGTGGACTATGAAGTTATAGATGGCACAGCCTAACAGGCTATGCTACAAGTGTAAATTTATTGTCGGATTCTACTATAAAACTTTCATCTATAAAACGAATACATCGGCATCCCTGTGAAGAGCCGAATCAACACCCATACGCCACCTACCATAAATTCACCAAGAATCAGTCCTAAAAAGAGCGGATATGCTTTGCGATAGAGGCGAATGCCACCCACTTTCAGCAGGATTGTTTTGACACCCCAACTGATGAGTATCGAAAACCACAGTCGACCGATTGTTGATTTTTCGCCAGCGACCATGTAACCGGCAGGATGGAAGGGCCAGAACGGAAAAATCGTTCGTAGCCACCAGAAAAAGCCCGTAAAAAGTGCTCCGATGCCAATAAAAATCACGGCAGGAACATCGGTATCCACTGGGTGATAGATCCAACTTTGCAAGAGGTTATAACCACCTGTGCCGAGGTCACTGACAACACCGATGTTGTATCCGACCACGAGATATGCCCAAAACGATGCCAGAATCCCGATCACCGCAGCGAACATCATCGCCACGATGAGTCTGCCGGAACGCATGCCTGTTTCCTCTGCGAGTTTGAAGCCTTCAAGTGTATGTGGCATTGGATGGGCCCGCGACCCACGATTGAAGGTTAGATAGAGACGCATCATTGTTAAACTACCGTGCGAAATCAATCGAGTCCCAAAAATATCTGTGAGGATATCGTGGGGTGTCGCGTATGTCCGTATCGTCGGCGGTCCGACTTCAGCACGGATACGCGTCAGACTCATTGCTAATAGGTAATAAATTAAAAAATAGAGTCCGATCGTCCAGAATTCCATCCCACCTTGTCGTGAGAAAGCGAATAGGAAAAACAAGCCACACACTAATCCAATTGCCGCCCAGCGATAGCGCATCGGTTCTCTACTGTCGTCGATGTCGCCCGGTGATTTACGCCATCGAAGGATATACTTGAGAATCCTAAGAAAATAGCGGCGTCCACCCCAGAGTGCGAGGCAGGCAAGGACAAGATATCCCCCCATAACTTGTTGCCAGTCATAAGGGAACCCCGGCATAACATCAAGACCGAGTGCGCTGCCCAATATCCGTTGGGATTTCCAGAACCAGTAGAAAAACCAAATTGAGAATGACATTTCCAGTGGCATTAGATAAGCGAGCCCAACTGCGAACGAGCGGACATAAACCGGGGTCCACCCCATCGAACTCCACGGTTTTTGTGTAAAGTATTGACCAAGTTCTGCGTGTCGTACTGGGATTTCAGGTATCTCTGGGAAAAGTACGTGAAGACCATTGATGAGGTTAATACCACCTGCGATAGAAAACCCAAGCCACATCATCGGTGACCGGAAAAGCCGTCCGTCGAGTCTTGTCATTTCCAACGGCAATTGCACGATAGGATACGTCAACCGTTCGTGCTCAATCCACTGTTTTCGGAGGAAAACGTCCAAGCAGATCATCACCCAGATGAGGACAGTCAGAAAGAGAGTCCACCAGAGAATCGGGCGTAGCCATCCCTGCAGATGCACCATCCTATAAATCGTACTCTCTCCGTCGTAGAACGCCTGCAGGCTTGCCATATCGTTAGATGTCAGCCACGGAGGTAGATACCGCCAAAACAATTGCTTCCACTCATTTTCAGGGGTTGCAAACCAGAAAGCATCGGATATAGTCGGGATGACCGTTTGCATCATATCGTGCCCCGCGATCGCTGAGGAAAGCGACAGCATCACGAAGACCGTCAGAAGTTCACCCTGCCTCAGGGCGAACCGAGGCAGTAACCGATTCAACAGTAGATTGAAGGGGATGAGCACCATCAACGTAATAATCACGTTGTAGATGAGAGACATCGTCGTGGGGAGGGTGCTCCAGAATTTGAGGTGGTTTGCCATGATGAAGTATGTATTTACTGGAATCAGTAGCAAACCAAGTACAATGGCACGAAATGTCACACCGGGATGAGAGGTTTTGTTTTTCAGAGTCGTTTTTGGCATAAAAGGATTGGAAAATTTAGGCTTGTATCGTTGGTTTTGGGCTAAACGTGCAATGGGCCTCACTACTACGAACTTGATTTTTTGGAAATTGTGGTTTTAATTTTTTTTAGGATAAAGCGGGCACCTCGGCGCAGATAGTATCCGAGATTCTTTTTTATATTTTCACCCGCGTCCTCTGGGAAATCCTGTTTATTGGTTTGAAGCGCGTCCATCTTTGTTGCAGCGAAAGAATCGGCGTGTGTTAATGCTGTTGCATCTATTGATGTTTTACTCTTGCATTTTCTCTGGACAGACACAGAGGATAGTGAACATTCAGTGTAAGGGGGATTGCGGGATTATTTGAAAATAGCTACAACAATGGAGATAATCAAGGCACCGATAGCACATGCAGTGACGATCCAACTTCGCATTCCTACAATCGCACTTTGCTTACCCTTAAGTTCGGATATACCATTTTCAACCCCGCGGAGGCGGGTATCCATCTCGTTTAGGCGGGTATCCATTCTATCTAAACGCTGATCCATTCTATCCAGACGTTGATTGACTTGATCAAAGCCATCTTTCATCAACTGATAAAGTTCTTCGTTTGTCATTTTTATTTTCCCCAGTTTAATTGGTGTCTAATAACAATTATACCACACCTCACTATATTTTTTCTCTCCCTTTTTTCAGTTTCCTTCTTGCACGCCAATACGCAAACTGCCGTAGGTAGTAACCGAGATTTTTTGGAATTTTTTCAAACTCCGGCACGAACGGACATGTTCCACCAAGTACCACTAATTCCTTTTTCGCACGGGTCATCGCAACGTAGAAGACACGACGCTCCTCTGCAAGGTTGGTATCACGACGCGGGAAACGCCGCTCGAATGTATTGTGGATGAGAATAACCTTTTCCCATTCTCTACCTTTCGCTTTGTGGATAGTCGTTACTTCGACGTGCCTCGCGTGCTTGGAAAGCATCTCTTGAATCTGATGAACTTCGTCGTTAGTGCGCGCCAAAACAGCCGTTTCTTGAGGTGGTTTCAGTTCACGGAATAAGAGAGTTTCTACGGTTTCAGGTGTTGTCTCGACAATTTTTATGTCCTGCCGTAACGGATTGTGAGCGCGAAGGTCTTTGGTAACGCGTTGTGCGTTTCGCTCAATCAAGGCTCTTGCGTGTTCAACGATCGTTGATGTAGAGCGATAGTTTCGCGTAATCTTGTATTTTACCACCTCTCGGCGATCGGTGAATGCTTGCATAATTTCAGAATCGCCACCGCGGAACCCGTAGATCGCCTGATCATCATCACCGACAGCGAAGAGGTTATCGGACAGAAGCGAAATCAGTCGGAAGTCGGCTGGTGCGATGTCCTGAAATTCATCAACAAGCAGATACGGGTATTTGTTGCAGTAATTTTGGCGGAGATCGGGGCACGTCTCAAGTAGGTTCGCTGCATGAATAATCATATCTTCAAAATCGATGGCGTTTGCTTCAGTTTTAAGGTGTTCGTACTTTTCGGCAAATGCTCGCGCTACGGGATCGTCAAGCGTCGTTGGGTCAAATATTCCTGTGGTGACGTGCCGTTTCGCTCGCATCACAGACTCTTTTATGCCATTGAAACGGGCGAGAAGATTCTCAAAATCAGGATCGCTATCGAGGTGTGCTGTGTATGGAATCTCAAAATGCTGGCAAAATATTTCAAGAATGAGTTGATTGATATACTGTACCCGCAATGGATCGGCACGGTTAAACACCTCTGCACGTTTTCTGTAGAACGCAATCCAATGCGCTTCGCGACGATTCGCCTCTCGTCCTCGCACCCGTTCAAGCACCTCAAAACTGAATTGTGTTTCGCCTTCAGATCGGATCGCTTGTCGAAGTCTGTCGTTTGATGAATGGTCGAAGTGTTCCTTCCTCCGACGATCTGGGTTTATGGTCTGTCCGATGTAACACCTGCCGCTCCTTTCGCTTTCAATTTTATAGATGGCAACCGAGGCGGTGGAAGCTTCCCGTTCAATCTGTCCTCGTTCCTCTGCGATAATTTGATCAATCTGTCCTGTCCAAATATCAGGCTCTTGGTTAAATCCTGCACGTTTATAGTTTTCAGTGATAACGTTTTTACCGAAAGCATGAAGCGTTCGGATTTCGGGTTTTCCGGACGTTGACGTTTTTGATGACGTGAGTTCTGGAAGGATTCGTGTCTCCAGCTCCTCAACTGCTTTTCTATTAAAGGCAATAGCGAGGACGTGTGAAGGTGGAATGTTATGCTTCTGGATAAGGTTCAGGATCCGTGCCGTCACGACTGTCGTTTTACCGCTGCCGGGTCCTGCGATGACGATAGCGGGACCATTGACATGGTTCACAGCTTTTTCTTGGTTTCTATCAAGTTTCATGGGTGCTTATGATACCAGATGTGTTCGTGCCGTCTGGATGGAAAGTCGTTATTCGGATCTGGTTTCTACCGGAAGGGATTTCTTGCTGGATTCACTTTGGCATGCGTCGCACCCATAACAGCAACGCCACATTCATTGCACCGATAAAGCCGAAGACGTAGGATTGGATGCCCACCAATGTGTCAAGCGATCGGATAAGGATTGTACATAGGATTGGTACACCGAGAGCGGCGCAAGTGTAACAAGTTAGCAGTTTCGCACCTTTTGCTTCCCAGAAGGTTATCTGCCGCTTTAAAACTTGTAGATACGATTGATCCCACAAACGAGATGTCCACTTCCCTTGCATGAAACCCAGACCGATCCCTAAGCCATAGCCGAAACTCGACCATCGGAGGTCAATCCGGACATCCTGTGAAATGACAGCCACCCATAGCAGCTGCCCCACGGCAGAAAGAACGATGAATGCCCAAAAGACAGGCAATTTCATATAAAATGGGAGTAGACGGCGCACTAATTTGTTTGACATTTTAAATGTATTGTTCGTGGGCTACTACGTCCGTTGTCTTTGAAGGTTTGCAGACCGCCTCGTTCTCTAAATTGATGCTGATCGCTCTATGTGGTGTGGTAGACCCAAAACCTGCGACTACAAAAGATTCGCTGTGATGTAATTAATCGCGTTTTTGAAGATAACCAATCCATCGCCCTCTTCAGAACCGGGATCTTGGGTTTTTGCAGATATCCGCGTCCAACGTGGATGATTCCATTTTGTTAGGAATCGTTCTGGATGGGGCATTAATCCGAAAATTTTGCCTGTTGCATCGCAGATACCCGCAATATTGCTATCGGAACCGTTCGGGTTGTTAGGGTATCTACTCTCGGCGTACCGAAATACAATTTGGTTGTTTGTTTCTAATTCTGACAGCACGTTCGCTGGCGCAGTAAATCTACCTTCAGCATGTGCAACGGGGAGATAAACACGGGCTTTGACCCCTTTTGTAAAGACACATGGACTCTCTTGTGTTGCCAGATCCACCCACCGACACTCGAATTTTGCTGAGGTATTCATCGCTAATGTAGCCCGTTGCGCCATCTCTGAAGTCCCGTTCCCGGGCAGTAGACCTGTTCGGACAAGCACCTGAAACCCATTGCAGATACCAATTATTAACTTGCCATCTTCGACGAAGCGATTCAATGCGTCTGTCAGTTTGTGCTTCATCTCGATCGCCAACAAGATACCCGCGGCAATATCATCGCCGTAGGAGAATCCACCGGGAATCGCAAGGATGTGGTACTCAGCAAGGTTAACTTTACCTGATATGAGGTGTTGAATATGGACTAACGTTGTCTCTGCCCCGGCGAGTTGGAACGCCATATCCGTTTCGGCATCGCAGTTGGTGCCTGCAGTCCGTAAAATGAGTGCCTTTGGGTTCATCTTTTTAATTTCCTTGCATCGGTTTAAAATGGATGTGTTAAGAACGTTCCTCTCAGTATATCTACCCTTTCCTTCACAGGAATGGATGGAGATACCGGTTGGGTTCACAAACTATTGCTAATTGAACGAAAGGGGTGCCTGCCATGCAGATTTGAGAATATCAATTGATGTTTCAACTATCGAGTGTCCCGTCCTCCCTTTGATGACGAATTCTGGTGTCTCTGAAACGGTGCCAAGGCAGCCAAATGGTATCTGTGCCATGTGGTTTTCGTAGGCATGTTGGTGTTGGGGTTCAATCTCTACGAGAAAGCGGCTATTTGATTCCGAAAACAGGAGGAAGTCGTCAGCATGAATCCCTTCGCCTGTAGGGATATCGTCAAGGCTCAGAGACATCCCGTATCCACCCGCAAATGCCATTTCCGCTGCTGCTACACCAATGCCGCCTTCAGAGCAGTCATGACACGAGCGCACCAATCCACTGTTGATGGCGGTACTGAGACGTTCCATCGTCAACTTGCCTTCACTTGGACGAATAGCAGGGGCAGTGCTTCCTATAAAACCGTGGATATTGAAGTAGTGTGAACCGCCTAATTCAGCGTAGGTATTACCTACGACATACACGAAATTACCGGGTGTTTTCACATCCATCGTGACGGCGTGTTGAATGTCGGACATAATACAGATAGCAGATATGAGGAGTGTTGAAGGAATTGCGCGTTGTTCACCGGTTGTTGTGTCTCGATACTCGTTGTAGAGGCTATCTTTACCGGAAATGAAAGGTGTGCCGTAGGCGGTTGCAGTATCATAACACGCTCTTGCCGCCCGAACGAGTTCACCGAGTCGGTCCGGTTTATCTGGGTTCCCCCAACAAAAATTGTCCAGTAACGCTGTCTTTTCTAACGTCCCGCCAACAGCGACGATATTCCGTAAAGCCTCATCAATCGCCGCCGCTGCACTGAGATACGGATCCACGTCGCTGTATCTCGGATTGATACCGTTTGCAACGATTACACCCGTTCGACTGCCTAAGACGGGGGTCATGACACACGCATCGCTCGGACCATCGTTTTCTGCACCGACAAGTGGATTGATAACCATACCACCTTGTACGCCGTGATCGTATTGTCGGATAACGGATTCTTTACTCGCGATATTTGGACTTGCGAGGAGTTGTTCGAGGTCATTCGTGTAGGTGGGGTTTTCAACCCCGATCCCTTCACCTCGGGATGCCATATCGGGATGCTTTGACGGCTTCCAAACTGCCTCTTTCACAGGCATTGGCAGTCCATGGTGCAGAAACTCCATATCCAGGTCGGCAACTATTCTGCCTTCATAGAAAACCTGTAACCTGTGCGTATCTGTGAAGGTTCCGAGGACTGTGGCTTCAACGACTTCTGCCTCACATATTTCCATGAGTTCATCCAGATTCTCGGGCGGCACAGCGATGACCATGCGCTCTTGTGCTTCGGAGAGCCAGATTTCCCATGGGGCGAGCCCTTCGTATTTCAGAGAGACACGTTCGAGGTGGACTTCTGCTCCTATATCTTCTCCCATTTCGCCGACAGCAGACGAGAACCCTCCAGCACCGCAATCGGTTATAGAACGATAAAGATGTAGATCCCGTGCTTGTAACAATGCATCGACAATCTTCTTTTCCATAATTGGGTTGCCGATCTGTACCACGCTGCCGAGGCTGTCAGAAGTATCGTCCAATTCTGCAGAGGAGAAGGTCGCACCGTGAATACCATCGCGCCCTGTTTGTCCACCGATCGCAACCACCAAGTCACCGGGTTCAACAGATTTCTCGCATCTGTCTCTCGGTATTAAACCGACATTTCCGCAGAAGACGAGTGGGTTTGCAGTATAACGGGAGTCAAAAAGGATTGCACCGTTCGCTGTGGGGATACCCATTCGGTTGCCATAATCGCGTACCCCAGCGACAACGCCTTTAAATACGCGCTTCGG
>RKRR01000058.1 GCA_007571305.1 Candidatus Poribacteria bacterium
CACATAACTTCAGAGTTCATACGACACTATAAATGTCCAAGTCATTACGGAATCTACTATAAACGCTTTTCTTCTCTGGAAAAGCGGATTATTGTAGCAAAAACTGTGAGTTTATGCTATATTTTCCGAAAGGACCTACGGATGAACCTTTTTCAAGCTCACGTTATACACGTTCAAATTACTTCCCTTGATTTCCACGTGAGAAGTCATTGGTCATCTATGGGAAAATTAGCAAATTCCGTGCCAACTTCCTGATCCAACCCATGTATCCTCACAAAACCTCCGACCTTCGCGGGATATTTTTCACAAGTAATGTCTCCAAAACACAGGTATTCCCTCGGTTTACCTATGCAGTGCAACGTGTTCATTTTTTTTGGACAATCCTTCTTCGACGAAAAAATGGAAACTCTTTGGGATCTCGCGCCGATTGTCCGGACGCAAAAATTGTAGTTCCACCCGCAAAAATTGCTTAAAGAGATGCAAAAATTGCTTAAGTGGGTACCCGTACTCCATAATATGCTTTTCTCATTGCGAAAAGAGACACATTCTGGTATCATCTACCTCAGCAATTTTAGAAAATCAATTTTATGTTTTTGGAATGTCAGGATAGAAGTTTTAATACGGGAAACTGCGAGCCTGGGATGTCCCTGTACTTCAAGGAGAACACTATGCGGACGCTACCAGTGTTCATCGAATTGCCATCAGGACCCATGCAGAGCATTTATTGCAAAATCCGGCAGCTTGGAGGATCAGATATCTCCTTTTTCATTACAGGTGAAACCGGTGTTGGCAAAGAAGGAATCGCACGATACATCCATGAAAACGGCCCCCGACACGGCCAACCTTTTGTAGCTGTCAACTGTGGACGGTTCACGGCTGAACTCCTGCAAAGTGAACTCTTTGGACATGAAGAAGGGGCATTTACCGGGGCACACCACCAACGTAGAGGAGCATTTGAAGCCGCAAGCGGTGGCGTACTCTTTTTGGATGAGGTCGCCGAGATGCCCTTAGACGCACAAAAAATGATGCTCCGTGTCCTGGATACGAAAACCTTCACGCGTCTCGGAGGAAATGAGAGTTTAACAGCAGATTTTTACATCATCGCGGCAACAAATAGAAATATCGGACAAGCCGTTTTGGAAGAAGAATTTAGACCAGACCTCTACTACCGCCTCATGGGTATGATGCTCGATGTCCCAGCCCTACGAGAGCGGCAAGAAGACATTCCTCCTTTAGTAGAAACTTTTATCACTGAATTCAATTCCAGGTATGGAAAAGACATTAAAGGAATTACCCCTGAAGCACTTACTCACCTCAAACAGGCAGCGTGGCCCGGCAATATCCGTCAATTGAGAACGACTGTTCGCACTGCCATCGCGCTTGCGACAACCGATACACTTGAAGTTAAAGACTTCCCCTATAATTTTTTCAGCGTCCCAGGTTTGGAAAAGCCTTTCTCCGCGCCGGAGATAAAAGAAAACACATCTACCTTCCCAGAATTTGTTCAGGTTCTCATCTCTATATGGAAGACCTTTCCATCGGAGACACAGCAGACGCTTATACATGAACTCTCAAAACATCTACCAGAGTTTTGGCGCAATTTTCAAACCGATCATATTGCAACAACAGACGAAAACGCAGAGCTTCTCAACATAAAAGATATGGATCAGCATGAAATTCTACGTGCGGTTGCCCAAAGGCGTATTGATGCATACGTCTCCATCAATAAGGCGGCGCGCTCGTTAGGTATCGATACCCGGACCCTTCAGAAACATGCACATTGGGAAGAACAAAACGATGCCTCGGAGTGAATTTAAATCAGCGAACCCTCATCGACTAATTTAGGTTAAGGAACGTGTAAGGATCAATTCCACCTTCATCATAAGGAATAACTGTAACACCTGGTGGAATGATATTGTTATCGAAATCATCGAGATAACGGGCCACACTCGGTGAACCGAGAAGTTCTGTGATATACGCCACAGGGGTGCCGTCGTCATCAATGTATTCATCCCATCTAATATAAACAGTGTTTTCATAACATGGGTAGACCAGACCGTTTTCCATCGCCACACCCTCGGATCGTTTGCCCTGTTTCCACAACTTGATACAAACCCGCTCCCTCAATTCCCAATCGTGTGCGCGTTTGGGGCTCAATTCATAGAGTGCATCTGCGTAGTCCCAAAGATTCGGATTCGGATACCCGGGTGGCAGTTCTGGATACGGCCCAAAGCCGAACGGCGAGACACGGACATCTTCAGTAGGTGCTTCTTCCCTCGTTTCCTTGGGGAAGAACGCCTCCGCTATGTCAAGAGAGTCGGAAGCCTCGTCGTGTAGTAACGCTTTTGCTTCTCCAGAAAACGTTTGCGTGTCATCGTTAGATAGGTGAGCTTGCGATGTTTCTAACACTTCGGTCTCGGTTGGGATGCCGGCATCCTGGGCAATGTGCCTTGCTTTCTCTCTTTCGAGATGCTGTGTGGCCAGGGTTATCCCTGCCAATTCTGCTGTGAGAGTGCGTCGAACGTGCCAACTATAAAGGAGGCTACTGCCCACAACCCCAAGAAAGAAAACGATACCAATGAGGATCGCTCGGCTTAGGAGAATGTCACGGAACATACTTTACCTCCAGGCTCTTCTTGATTTTGTTTTAAGCAGAGCAAATTTTGTGCCAACGTTCTGAAGACAAGCATATTCTGGGACAAAACCCATAGAATCCTGAGGAGGTATCGCTGTGTCATCTGCCGAAAACATACGCCCCCGCCTCGGTTTGTCAAAGGTAACCGGAAACTTCAACTTTTTCAAAAAAACAGTGCTCACGAAAAAGTGAAGTCCCTTTGCAATCTGTTGCTTGTGCTTTACACGCAAAAATTGCTTAAGAAGGCGCAGAAATTGTGGGAGGACACGCAAAAATTGCGTACCTGGGGCGTAAAGTTTTTGGCGTGAACAGCAGGAGAGATACTTTGTTTAAGATTTTTGCAATGAAATACAGAATAAGGAATGGATTTCGTTTATTCCCAGACCAAATCTGGTATTTCTGTGAATTTCCCAAATTTAAAGGAGGTTATGCCAAAGTTCGCTGTCGAATCTCGTGCCAAGGCCCCGTGATCGCCAACGTGATCCCGTGACTCTGAATGTTCATGAAGAGCGTTGTACCATCAGGTGAGAACGTCGCCCCCGCAAACTCAGACATATTACCCGCGTTCCGAGCAAACTTATAGAGGTTTCCTTCAGGCGTAACACCAACGATAAACTCTTCGTTTGGACCATCTTCACAAATGATGAGATCACCCCACGGTGTGACAGTCACGTTATCGGCGTTTTCCATGAGATTCCTATCGTTTGGTTCAATGAAAAGTTGCAGCGTACCAGGCTGTTGTTCCTCGAGGCTTGTGCCTTCATCAGGACTCGGTACGTATTTCCAAATCTGTCCTTTATACGCAATACCACCATTCGTGCAGGCAATATAGAATTCTCCCTGTCCTTGAGCATTGCCGTACCAGATGCCTTCACCGCGTGCGAACTTCGCCGCGTCTTTACCTTCAGCTCCCTGCTTACGGAGGTCATCGTCCGGCGATTCTACATTCTCAATATCCACCCATTCGACTGCGAAGGTTTCACCGATCGGAATCGGATTGTACGTCCACGGAAAAATCTTCTGTAGCCGGCCGCGCCAGTTTCGGGTATCTGTACTCTTCATATCGCGAATTTTCAGTGCTTGGAGTTTGCCTCCTACCGCGAGTTCCCTCGACTGATCAGGGATAAACCGATAGATTAAACCATCGCCTCTGTCTTCCGTTTGATAGACAATCCCAGTCCTGGGATCAACAGCGACTGCTTCATGATTGAAACGCCCCATCGCTTTCAACGGAATCGGATCCACTAATCCTATATCAGTAGAAACCGGTACTTCAAAATTATATCCGTGATCTACCTCATAGGTTGTTTCTGCTTTTTGCATAGTCTCTTCACAGGTAATCCATGTATTCCAAGGGGTTAAGCCACCAGCACAATTTCGGATCGTCCCTATCAGACTCAAAAAATGTTTCTCCAGCGTTTTTGTCCGCGTGTCGTAGACAAGCGTCGTCGTCCCACCGAGACATGGCAATTCGCCCGACCCAGCATCGTAGAATTTGTCAATAGCAGCACGTTCAATTTTTTCGTTATTCCATCCAAAGGGGCCGACGTTTTTAGCAGTGGCGGTCAGTTCGTGATTTCGGATGAGGATAGTTTTACCATGAGGCCCCGGAAAAGCCGCCATACCGTCGTGTCCACCAGGCACCCAAAGCCCATCATCCATGATTTCACCCGTTCTGGAAAATGCATGAGCCGTAAATCCATCTGGAAGATCAAGCAGACGATTTGGGGTTGGCGCAAACTCGAAGGGAGGTTCAGGTCCAAAGCCCGGCACCTTTTGAATCAATGCTCGGCTGCACCCTAAAAATCCGAGGCTGACTGCTGTTGATGTCGCCGCAAACGCACCGGAACGTAGAAATTGCCGTCGAGATAGTTTATTCTGCATAAAGTTCCCTCATCAAAGATAAAGAAGCAATTGAGATTTTTTAACTTGTAAATCGGGATTCCTTTTTTTATCTGTGTATTAAAGTATAACTTTAATATACGATTGGTGCTAATTATTTTTGTATTTTATTTCGGAATTAGTCGTTTTGGACTTGCGGAAAGTTGTTAAAAATTGCCATGAACCCTTGTAAATAGTAGGTTTTGGCTTGTTTTAATTCACTAAAAACTGGTATAATATCGGCAGTTAGAAAGGGAGGCAGCAACCTCCCTTAAATTCAAAGCCGAGTTGCTTCGAAGAGATTGCTATGATTATAGCCAAAATAGCACATTTTTAGCAACTCCTTTTGAAACATACAGGAGTTTTTTCATGAA
>RKRR01000015.1 GCA_007571305.1 Candidatus Poribacteria bacterium
CAGAGCAGCGATTGTGGTGTTTTTCCAAGGACCCGCGGTAGCCACAGACTCAACTCTGGAACATACGTCACCAACACAAGTGCTATCAGCAACAATGCAATAAATAGCAGGACAGAACGGTAAAGCACAAGGACAGATCGATCAAACTTCATGCTTGAGATGAAAAGATTCATTCCGACAGGCGGTGTCAAATAACCAATTTCGAGGTTCGTTAAGACGATGATGCCGAGATGTGCTTTGTCAATTCCAAATTGTTCGGCAATAGGGAGCAGTAACGGCACAACGATAATCACTGCAGAAAAAATGTCCATCAGGCACCCGACAATCAATAGGAAGATATTGAGTCCAATTAACGTGATAACGCGGCTTTCCGTTGTTGACTGAATCCAGTCCAGGACGGCCGTAGGCACCTCAAGCGTGATTAGGTAGTTTGTCAACCCTAAAGCGATACCGAGAATGATGAGAATTGCACCTACAAGTACCGTACTTTCCTTAACGATACGCGGTAATACTCTTAACGAAATGGAACGGTGGATGACGACCTCCACGATACAGGCATAGATGGCGGTTAGTGCTGCCGCTTCGTCCAGTGTAACGATACCGGTTAAGATACCTCCTAACACAATGAACGGTAGCATCAATTCCCACTTTGCTTCCCATAACGTTCGCATGCAAACTTTCCAATCAAAGGGAGTTGTCTCAGTCCGTTTGAAGAAACTCCACCCGCAACTGTAAAAGCTCAGTATCGCGAGAATCAGAATCCCGGGAAAAATACCTGCAAGGAGCATCCTGTCGATACGGACTTGGGCGATGATTGCGTAAAGGATAAGTGGGACACTCGGCGGAAATAACAACCCGATACTTCCAGAAGCTGTCACCAAACCGAGTGAGAATCTTTCATTATAAGTCTGCCGTAGAATTGGATAGAGTAACCCACCGAGGGCAATAATCGTTATACCGGAAGCACCTGTGAAAGTTGTAAAGAACGCACAAGTAAAAAGCACGACGACAGCAATACCACCTGGTAACCAACCAACACTTGCGCGCGCAAACGCAACCAACCGTTGTGGTGCCTTTCCTTCAGCGATTATATACCCCGCAAAGGTAAAGAGTGGAATAATCAGAATTGTCGAGTTTCGTGTGAGTCTATTGAAATCGATCAGAATCGTTGAAATTGGTTCGCCCGCTGTAGCGTATCCGATAATCGAAGCACCACCAAGCAAGGCGAAAAGTGCGCCGCCGAAAAGAGCGAATCCGACCAATCCAACGCCGATTATTAAGCCCATCAGTCTGATTCTCCTTCGACAGTATTTGGCGTTTTTTCACCACCTGTTAAATAGATGCCAATCTGAAGGAGCAGGTGGATACCGATGAGAACAAAACCGTAGGGAATAATAGCCTTCGCCCACCACAGAGAAACACTTCCAATTAATACAGCCTCACTCAATTGTTCATCATGTAGGAAGATAAAGCCGTAATAGGCTAAAATCCCAACGACAATGAAAGCGAGACAATCAACAACAAGGTTACTCCAACGCGTAATATTTTCGGGCAGTATTCGACTGAGCACATCAATGCTGATGTGTCTTCTTTCGCAAGTAGCCAGTGCAGCACCTAAGAGGCAGAGCCAAAGGGTTAGATGCTGAAGCATTACATCGCTCCACAGTAGGCTCGCGCTGAATACGTAGCGCAGAACGATTTTGAGGATCGCGAGCCCTAACATCATTGCGATGATAAGACACAGCAAACCGGTTTCGACCCTACCTAGGAAGGTATTGATGTTCTGGAGAGAGGTTTTCAATTGATGAGCCCCTATCCGCTCTCCACTCCATTACGAGCAGGTTTCTGATTAAGTCGTAAATATCGCATATAGTAGATTCCGTAATTCTGATACACTTGTAGCGTCATGTGAACCCTGAAGTTATATGTTCTGACTGGTACAGGATACCCACGGTATCCTATGCTGCAAGTGTGAATTTATTTTCGGATTTCACTATAATCTGCAGGCGTGAGTTTTCCTCGCGAGTCCGTAGTCCGTACAGGCGATGCGACAAAGGTAGCAACTTGGGTTAAAATTAAAAATCTGGAGCTAACACTTGAATCCCAGCGGCTGGTAAAACAGCAACCTTCGCTTGTGCTGGAAGTTTTTCTGCGAACAGTTCGATCAATTGATCCAGATCTCGGAAAAGCAGCTCGCCCGGATGCTTCTTGTAAAAATCGTCTACTAAAAAGTGTTCCGACCAGACATGGAGTTGATCCTGAGTTCCGAGTTGTGGTGTAGGCAGTTCAGATTCTGTCCGTTCCGCCTTCTCCTGAACGAAGCGGACATAATCAATCTGATCGAACAATCCGTGGTAGCAGATACCGTCGCTTGCAGGGTTGAGTGCCATGCTATACGCCTTCTCAAAATGCGATAGTGCCCACATCGCCTTGCCTGTTTGAATCGGATCGCTGTCAAGCGGATAGCAGTTAAGCACAACGAGATCCGTCTCTTTTCGACTCGTTTCCGGTATTACCGTGCCGTAAGTGTCCAATGCGAAGTGTGCCCCCTTACGGTGCGCCTGTACGAAATCTCCAACAAACATTCCGCAAATTTCCCGACGACTATTCAGCACAGTGTTAGCGATCACATCAAGACCGAGGACACCTGCTACGGCTTCGGAGAAATCGCGGTGATCGGGTTCGCTGCCCCTTCTTTCAATTATTGCATGGCCGCGCCCCGGTGAGAAGGTATGAAAATAGAACATCGTTGCGAAACCGGCAATCCCCGGTACAACTAACTTTGCACCACCACCAAAGCCCACAGAACCGTGTGGATAGATGCCACCCAAACAAACCTTGAAATCCGCATCCGCAACGACACGGTCGAGGTAGATGGGCATACCGTTATCGAGGTTTCCCAAGGCGCGTAAATCACCACCCATAAAGTTGTGGTTTGTCGCCTCATATTCAGCAGCAATATCCGCTCCGATCTTTTTCGCAATCTCTTCATCAGTAATTGGACGATGCGACCCACCACCGACAACAAATCGGATTTCGGATTTCGGGACACCTGCCGTTGCTAACTCGCGCAGGAGAAAAGGAATAACTCTCGCAGCCGGTGTCGGACGGCTCAAGTCATCCACGACAATAGCGGCACTTTTTTTGTTTTTCGCTAACTCCGAGATCCGCGGGGTGCCGATCGGTTCAGCAAACGCCCGTTCAATCTGGGCATCCGAAAGCACAGGAGCATCTTTCGGACCCAATACCTCTACTTCCCAATTTGCAGGGAAATTCAGTTTCAGTTCTTCATCCCCATACCAAGCACGGGTGCGTACTGTGGCAGTATTTTTCATTATTTCTTTTCCTCTTCCGGATGATTAATTTGGCATTGATAGGAGAGTACCGCCGCTATAAAATCTCGGAAAAGCGGATGCGGTGCCAGTGGTTTTGATTGAAATTCAGGGTGAAATTGCGAACCTACCATCCACGGATGATCGGTCACCTCAGCGATTTCGACCAGGCTTTCATCCGGCGACAGACCGCTAAAACAGAGACCTACCGATTCTAATTGCGAGCGGTACTGATTATTCAATTCATAGCGATGACGGTGGCGTTCTACTATAATAGGTTGTTGATAGGCGGCATAACTTTTGGTATTCTCTTTGAGGACGCACGGATAATGTCCAAGTCGCATTGTTGCGCCGAGGTCGGCGATCGCGCGCTGGCCATGCATTAAATCTATTACAGGGTAAGGTGTTTTTTCGTCTACTTCTGTGCTGTTTGCGTGTTTTAGTCTCGCAACGTGTCGGGCAAACTCAATCACCAGACACTGCATTCCAAGGCACAATCCGAGATACGGGATCTTATTTTCACGGGCGTATCGTGCGGCAATTAACATCCCTTCGATCCCGCGATAACCGAATCCGCCTGGGACCAGGATCCCGTCGGCGTTCTGAAAAACACTATCGAGGTCCGGATGTTCTGTGAGTGATTCAGATTCTATCCATTCAATTTCAACAGAAGCTTCGTTAGCAATCCCGCCGTGCTTAAGTGCTTCTTGTACACTGATATAGGCATCGCTGCCGGTTGTGTATTTTCCAACAATAGCGATCCGGGCTTTCTGATTCGGATTTTTAAGTTTTTCAACCATTGCGACCCATTCAACATCCATCGGTGGGCGTGCTTCGAGTCCAAGTCTCTTTAGAACGATGTGTCCCATACCCTGTCGTTCAAAATTGAGAGGAATTTCATCTACACATTTCGTGTCCAATCCTTCAAAGATATAGTTTTCACTAAGACCACAGAGAAGTGCGATTTTCTGGCGAAACGCCTCGTCCAGCGACTGGCTGGTACGACATAACAATAGATCCGGTTGGATTCCTAACTCTTGGAGTTTGCGAATGCTATGTTGTGTAGGCTTGCTTTTGCTTTCGCCATTGGATAGGGTATAAATGAGGGAAACATGAAGGAACATCGTATTGTCGCGTCCGACCTCAACTGCCATCTGACGGATAGCTTCAACGAAGGGCGGCATTTCGAAGTCGCCAATTGTTCCACCTATCTCTGTAATGACGATTTCGGCTTCGTTGTCCTTCCCAATCTGATAGATACGACCTTTGATTTCATCGGTGATATGTGGGATCAGCTGCACGGTTTGACCGAGGTAGTCTCCGCGTCGTTCTTTTGCGATCACTTCACTGTAGACGGAGCCAGTCGTGAAGTTGGAATATTTATTCAGATCGATGCCGAGAAACCGTTCATAGTTCCCTATATCGAGATCCGTTTCTGCGCCATCATGGGTGACAAAAACCTCACCGTGTTGGAATGGATTCATCACACCAGCATCTACGTTGAGATATGGATCAATCTTGACAACAATCACCTTAAACCCGCGGTTGATGAGTAATCTGCCAAGGGATGCAGTTGTGATTCCTTTGCCGATACCTGAGATAACTCCGCCCGTCACGAAAATATATTTTGTCATGAAATTTTTCTTATGAAACCTCCAAAATTTGTTTCACCCGCTCCAAGTCGGCAGGGACATCGACCCCAATGAGTGGGGTCTTCGTTTCAACGACATGAATAGGGACACCATGCTCTAAAAAACGCAATTGTTCTAACCCTTCTGCGAGTTCGTAAGGTGTACTGTTCCACCTCGTGAACGCGAGAAGTTGTTCTCGACGGTAAGCGTACAACCCGACATGCCGATACACTGGGAACTTATGTAACTCTGTTTCGCCGACCCTTCCGGGCATAGGAGCGCGCGAGAAGTACAAGGCATCGCCCTGAAGATCTGTAACGACTTTAACGACGTTAACGTCCCGATAGTCTAAGGCGGTTTCAACCCGCTGTTTTAACGTGCAAACTTGCACTTCTGGTCTGTCAATAAAAGGCTGCAGCATCAGATCTATCTGTGCAGGTTCAAGCAACGGTTCATCCCCTTGGATATTGGCAACAATATCACACGTCAAACGCTCTGCGACGACGGCGACTCGTTCGGTACCTGTTGCACATTGACCTGTCATCTGTACATTTCCACCGAAACGCGTTACGACATCATAAATCCGTTGGTCATCTGTAGCAACAATAACTTGATCTAATGTTTTTGCGTGGCACGCACTTTCGTAGACATGCTGCACCATCGGCTTCCCGAGCAGATTTGCCAACGGTTTGCCTTCAAAACGGCTTGAGGCATAGCGTGCTGGAATGATTCCTACACTTTGCAACCTGAGCTCCCTATACAACGTTCTATTTTCAGCACTTTTTTCTTTTCACTTCTCAAATCAGTTTAACGCAAAGTGAAGTTAAAATCAAGATTTTTTGGTTTGGGTTGCAGACCTAAATAGAAAATGGTAGACTTTAACATACATGAATCGTTTTGTAAAAAGTGAGAGAATGGTTCATCTAAAGGAGGATCTGAAAAGAATGAAACGGAACCCGATATTTACAATACTAACGTGTCAACTAACCCCTTATCTGGTGTGTTCACTTCTGATAGGTGTCCTCTGTGTGCCTGCGATAGAAGTTTTTTCAGCTGATGTTTTAGATCCGGATTTGGTGCTGTACTTCGATTATGAAGATTTTAAGGGCGACACCGTTGTTGAAAAATCAGGACGTGGCTACGACGGTGAGATTAATGGAAAGGTTACACAATCCAATGATGGGAAGTTCGGCAAAGCCGCCCACTTCGTAACCGGAAGTTTTCTAGACTTAGATGGTCCCAATATCAAGCCTGAGGATATTCCTACTGAAGGCATGAGTATCGTCGCGTGGATTAACGTTGAAGCTATCGCAGATATGGCAGTTTTCAACGCGCGGGCAGGTGATAATACATGGCTTGTACATCCCGAAGCACGCGGTAGTGGCAAGTATCGCTGGCTCAATCGGAGTCCTGGCGGTGCCACTATCTTTGACATTCGCGCTGGTGATAACAAGGCGAATGAGTGGCAGCATTACGCTGGCACCTTCAGCCGTGCCGATGGGAAAGCGATACTTTATATTAATGGAAGAAATGTCGGTGAAGAGAAAGCACGTGTCGGTACACCTATTGCACCAGACTGGGATAATGGGGCGCGCGTCGGTTATAACATTGACAACAACCGTCCTTTCGCTGGGTTGATGGACGACCTTAACATCTGGAAACGTGGCTTGACAGAGGAAGAAGTCAATGCCATCATGAATGATGGTGTTGAAGCGTTTCTTGCTGTGGAAGCACAAGGTAAACTGGCGACCGCTTGGGGGAGGCTTAAGGCATCAAAGTAAGGCAACCCTGTGAACGTGGCTACAGTTTGGAAAAAGTGGTAGAATGGTTTCATCTAAAGGAGGATATTGAACGATGAGACAGAACTTTATACTAACTGCCTATCTGGTGTGTCTACTTTTAATAAGTGCCCTCTGTATGCTTATAGCGGAGATTCAGGACACCTCCGCTGATGTTTTAGATCCGGATTTAGTGCTGTATTTTGATTACGAGGACTTTCAAGGTGATACTGTCATTGAAAAATCTGGACGCGGCTACGATGGTAAGATTAATGGGGACGTAACACAATCAGATGATGGGAAGTTCGGCAAAGCCGCCCGTTTCGCATCCGGCAGTTTTCTGGATTTAGATGGGCCCAGTGTTAAGGCTGAAGATATTCCTACCGAAGGCATGAGTATTGTTGTATGGCTCAATGTTGAATCTGTCGCGGATATGGCGATTTTCAACGCCCGCGCAGGTGATAATACATGGCTGGTCCACCCCGAAGCACGCGGCGATGGCAATTACCGCTGGCTCAATCGGAGTCCGGGTGGCACAACAATATTCGACATCCGGGCTGGGGAAAACAAAGCGAATGAATGGATACATTACGCTGGAACGTTCAGTCGAGCCGAGGGACTAGCTGTGCTTTACATCAATGGTGAGAATGTCGGTGAAGAGAAAGCACGTGTCGGTACACCTATTGCACCAGACTGGGATAATGGGGCGCGCGTCGGTTATAACATTGACAACAACCGTCCTTTCACCGGATTGATGGACGACCTTAACATCTGGAAACGCGGTTTGTCAGAGGAAGAGGTTAATAATATTATGAACAATGGTGCTGGTGCAACACTCACCGCAGTAGAGGCACACGGTAAACTGGCGACTACTTGGGGGAGGCTTAAAGCAAACCAATGAAAATGGGAAGGATTCAAACCATTTTCCGGTAGGCGCGCTTCATCGGCGCGCCTGTCAAATTCGCATAACGTTTGAAGAGAAAATGATGGCACAGAGCAGACAGCATAAGATAGTCGCCGCTCACGGGACGAGAAGCAGGGGACTCTACGATCTCAATTTAGATCCGGAGGAAACAACCTCTGGAATTCTCCCTTAGTACATCTAACCCAAATTGCCATTTCTGTAGCATAACCTGTTAGGTTGTGCATGAATGTCCACAGGAGACCAAAGATCTCCTATGCTACAAGTGCGAACTTGTTTTCGGACTTTACTATAAATTGGAAATGCAGGAAGCGATTATGGATCCTCTGCCGATGCGTCAGGCTCCGTGGTAGTCTCTGAAGATGGACACATGTTTAGCACTTTCGTGAGATAGTCTTCCTGCAAAAGCAAGTCTTTATTCGCGCGGAGACTCGCTTCATGGAACCGGTAGTCATCTTCATCAAGTCGGTAGTAATATTGGAGGTATCCAGCACTGACCGCCTGTTTGAGATCTGAGGGTGAGATATCCAGCATCGCTGCCGCCTCCTCCAGATCATACTCAAGCACGACATTGCGTATTCGCATCTTCTTATCTCCATTTTTAGAATTGTGACGTGCGTGCCTAAGCGTCTACCAAACATCGAAAACAGCAGAACCCCAGAGGGGATACCTCATCTATGTAGAAAGAAAGGGGTTGTTGCTAATTCTGCCTACCCACGAGTCCAAGTAATTCAGGACTTACGCAATTTTGACCATCTGACGTTTTGTGGGAGGGAGAACCCTAAAAAACATAGATGTTCTCATGGCACAACCTAACAGGTTATGCTACAAAAGAGCAGCATACGTAAGTCCTATCATTGTAGATTTTACCATAAACTTATAGAAGATACAATAGATAGACAAAATCAGGTTGCCCGATGCAGTATCGGTGTCCAAGTTACACGCTCTCAAAATCTCTTATCTGTGCGCTGGTTTTCTGCACACTTATAGCAGGATCAGAAGCAAATGCAGAGAATTTTCTATCGAGATGGGATCAGACGCTTTTTGATCGTATCTATGATGCTCCGCCACACCAAGAGCCGATGTGGACACTCATGGAGGGGATAACAGAATTTGGGCATTATCGGGCAGTTATGGGACTTTCTGTTCTCCTCATGGCCTACGGGGATGAGGCACATCAGGAAACTGGAAGGCTGTTGTCTTCTGCATTCCTCGGTACTGGGTTGGTAACGTTTGGTATGAAGAAGTTGATTGGTCGGAAACGCCCTCTTGATGAGAGTCTGGGGAATCCAGCTTTTCCGTCTGGACATACATCCCTGGCGTTCAGCTCAGCAACGATCTTGGGGTATCGGTATCCGACATGGCGAATTCCGCTCTACATTGGGGCGGGGCTCGTCGGTTTTTCGCGTATCTATCTCGGACGGCATTATACGTCAGATGTGATGGCGGGTGCAGCAATTGGCACAGCAATCGGAGTGCTGGTCTGGCATCAGCGCGTCACGTTGCTGAAATGGGAATTTTAGAAGAGCCGTCAGCAATAGGTCGTATCCTCGATCTGAAACCCGTAATGTAGTAGAGGGCGGCTAGACATTAGGAAAATTCAAGTTTCAGAGACCGCAAGTCATCTGCCAGGTAAAATTAAAGAGTTTGACAATAAAATGCCCGCGCCGTAAAATATAATAACATAGGAGGCTGAGACTGATGAGTCGTACGAAAACTCGCATCCACTTCCGGTATCAGGTGATAGACAAAATCGGTGTATTTCTTTTAATAGGAGTGTTATCAGCAGGTTGTGCTGTCCCACCGCAACCCTCAGTCGATATTTATATGGAACCTATCGCGGGACGTTTTAACGCACAGATTGATCCAGAGTCAGGGGCAGCAACTGTCGAAAAACAGGGAGTTGCCGTTACTATTAAACCGTTTGATGAGGTAGAACTGTTTGCACTTACCGAAGATCCGAGAGTAAATCCTTATCTTTTGGTTGAGAAGAATGGTGCTGTTGAACCTATCTATACGGTGTTCGATATTACAGTCCATAACCGGGATAACCGACGCGTTTTGGTTGACGATACAGCCATCCTGATTGATGGAAACGGTGTGCAATGCGCCAATCTATCTATCGATTATTTCGACTCACTCTATGACAACGTAGATCTTTCCCAGAATAACACAGGGGCGGGAGGTTACCCTTACATTCCTACGGCTTACGGCTACTATCCCTACTACGGGCACTATCAGTCTTACATAGATGCCGAGGCACTGGAATTGGGCCGTATCGTGATGGAGGACCATATCTTTGAAGGTGCCAAGTTGTTCTCCGGTGCGAAACGCGGCGGTTTCTTAATTTTTGACAGGCTTGAGAGTGATGCCACAGATATTCGAATCATCGTCCCTCAAGTCCGGATAATTCATCCAAACGGCAAAGAGGATAAATTGGAATTTAAAATTGACTTCAGGCAGGTCTTGCCATAGAATAACGATAACCTCAATGGCTTAATTTGCATTGATAATACGTAAGATTTACAACAGATTGTCCCGCAAGCCTCTATCCGCTTGCGTAGTAAAGGGAGCACAGAATAAAATGAGAAATTGTATCATAATATTGTTGATAGTAGGGCTTGTATCTGTTTGGGGGTGTCAGCCTGCAAGCAAGGACAAACAGGAACCGCAAAGAGAACTCAAAGTTGCTGTAGCCGCACCCTTTACAGGAAACGCAGCAGCGTTTGGGGAAATGATCAAACGCGGTGCCGAGCTCCGAGAAAAAGAGATTAACGAGGCTGGTGGCATCAACGGTATGAAGTTGACACTGATTTTTGAGGATGATGCCGGCAAAGATGCAGAAGCGAGCCTTGTGGCGGAACGCATCGCTAATAATTTGCAAATCCTTGCAGTCGTTGGGCACTTTAACAGTTCCTGTTCGTTGGCAGGCAAACCAATTTACAAACGGGCGGGTATTGTCGAATTGTCACCGGGTTCCACGAACGTGACCGTTTGCCAAGGAAGCGACTGGACATTCCGCAACTTGTATCGGGACGATTTCCAAGGACAATTCATTGCCCGATATATTGACGAGATCCTGACAGACCTTCAATCTGTCGCTGTCTTTTTTGATAACGATGATTATGGCCGAGGTTTAAGAAACGCATTCGTCGAAGAATCCCAAAAAATAGGGCTTAATCTTGTTGCTGATGAAGCGTATGAGCGCGATAGCACCAATTTTAAGGCGCAACTTACCAGTATCAAAGCCAAAAACCCTGATGCTATCTTTATCTCCGGACTCTATGGGCAAGCGGGCTTGATTGTCAAACAAGGACGTGAGGCAGGAATCGCTGCACAATTTTTCGGTGCGGATGGTGTAGATTCCCCAGATTTTCTTACTATCGCCGGTCCCGCCGCGGAGGGAACTTATTTAACAACCCCTTTTACATTCGGAGCAGCAGGGGAAGATGCTCAACAGATGGCATCTAATTTTGAAGCACTTCACGGTGTGGCACCCGACACATGGGCAGCATTGACGTATGATGCCGTTGGAATGATTGCGGAGGCTCTTGAAAAAACCTATAATTCAGAAGCATCCGTTGCGGATAATCGGAAAGCTATCCGTGACCACTTGGCATCCTTGGATACACCCGAAGAAGGCTACATGGGAGTTACAGGACTTACCTACTTTGATATAAATGGTGATACGGTGAATAAACCGGCTTACGTGAAAATTGTGAAAAATGGGCAATTTGTTGCAGCTGATCAACAACTACTTGACTTGAATTGAATTGAATTGATTTTACAATGGGTTTCCTCTTACAGCATTGTAAGGTGATCGGGCATTGGGATCCTCTTTACAACACCAACCTCTGAAGAAGGGAATTATGGCGCAATTCTTAGAGCAAATTATTAACGGATTGGTGCTAGGTGGCATCTATGCACTCATCGCCGTCGGCTATACGATGGTTTACGGCATTATCCAACTCATTAACTTCGCACATGGCGAAATTTTCATGTTCGGTGCCTACATCGCACTCATGCTTATAACAGTTTTCGGTATACCGTTTTGGATTGCGTTGCCACTGAGTATGGTTCTATGCGCAATATTAGGCATGCTGATTGACTTGATAGCCTATCGTCCCCTTCGGAACGCCCCGCGCTTATCGGCGTTGATTACAGCAATAGGTGTGTCCCTCGCGCTGCAAAACCTCGCGCGAATGATTTGGTCAGCTCGCGATCGTCAATTTCCTCCCGAAATTCTCCCAACGGTTTTCCAAGGTCAAAATGCCTTTTTACTTCCTGGTGGTGCCACGCTACCGTATCGGGACGTGTTTGTCATCCTATTGGCACTTGTTTTAATGATTGCCCTGAATAGATTGATTCACCTGACCAAAATAGGGAAAGCGATGCGGGCTTGTGCCCAAAACCCGGTTGCTGCAAATTTGATGGGAATTAAAACAAACCAGGTGATTGCTATAACGTTTGCTATCGGTTCTGCTTTAGGAGCGATAGCAGGTATAATGGTAGGTGTGAGCGAAAGTGTTACGCCGACGATGGGGTACTATAAAGGGGTTGCAGCGTTTGCGGCTGCTGTCCTCGGCGGGATAGGTAATGTAACGGGGGCGATGCTCGGCGGCATCATAATAGGCGTAGCCGAAGTTTTTGGAGCCGGATATATTTCATCAGGGTACCGGTTAGCGATTGCTTATATTATCATGATCGCAGTAATTATTATTCGTCCATCAGGATTGTTTGGAAGGTCAACGGGACACCGGGCTTAATATGAAAAACAAATTAACACCGAAAAATATCATCCTTGGTTTATTCGTCTGTTTTCTACCGTTATTAATGTACGGTATAGATGCGATATCCCTTTTCCTCTCGCGGTCCGATATTTACCTGGACCTGCCAAGTGGCGATTACATGTTGCGGATTATTGTTCGAGCCTATCTCTACATGCTCCTTGCAATTGGACTGAACATTGTGTGCGGGTTCACAGGACAACTGGATCTGGGATATGTCGGCTTTTACCTTATCGGTGGTTATACAGCGGGACTATTGATGGCACGGCTTGGAGTGACTTACTGGATCGCGTTACCCCTTGCTGTAGTCAATGGTGCTTTGTGGGGATTGTTGCGTGGCGCACCCACTTTACGGCTCACGGGTGATTATTTCGCAATCGTCACCTTCGGATTTGCCGAGTTACTCTTTCGTATTGTGAAAAACGAAGAGTGGTTAATTGGTGGTCCGAACGGATTGGTTCGTGACATTCCACCTCCTGCCATTTTTGGGATGATATTTAATCAGAATTGGCACAATTACTACCATGTTCTTATCCTCTTAAT
Source organism: Candidatus Poribacteria bacterium (assembly GCA_007571305.1). Lineage (GTDB taxonomy): Bacteria > Poribacteria > WGA-4E > WGA-4E > WGA-3G > WGA-3G. The sequence continues at coordinate 12,994 of RKRR01000015.1, forward strand.
TTTGGTTGTTTTTGTCACCTATCGACTGCAGCATTCTCGTGTCGGTAGAGCATGGGTTGCAATTCGAGAAGACGAACAGGCGGCAGAGAGTATGGGAATTAATGTAAGTCGTTACAAAGCATTGGCGTTTACGGTGAGTGCAGCAATCGGCGCGTTAGGCGGCGGTTTCATTGCACAATTTCAGGTTAACATTAGTGCACCATTCTTCGAATTTTGGGAGTCGATTTTCATTCTCTGTATGGTAGTACTTGGAGGGATGGGAAGCATAAGAGGCTCGATGATAGGAGCAGCGATTCTTGGATCGTTGGGTGAAGTTCTGAGACCCGGCTTTATTATCCCATACCAATTTGGTAATGCACGTTATCTTATTTTTGGAATTATTCTTATCCTCTTAATGCGTTTCCGTCCGGGTGGATTGACGCTCAGAAAGGCATAATATCGGAGATCTAAGGAGCTGCACAACTTGGCATACGGGCAACTTTTAGGAATGCAGTTTGCGAGCCCATACCGTAAAGTGAAGTAGTTCACAGATAAGCAGAATTAACACCCCACCCACAAATAATTGAAACCGTTCCTGATACTCGCCATCCGAACGGATTCTGAATTTCTGTTTTTCGAGACGTGCTAAGTCCGCCTTTAACCGAGCAATTCCCCCATCCACATGATAATAACTGCCGTTCCCCGCTTCGGCAATTGCTTGTAGGCGAGTTTCATCTAACACCGTTAGCACGAGTTGTCCGTTGGCATCGCGCTTGTATGGAGCGGTCTCCGTAGCAGTATCCCGCGGAAGCGGAATAGGTACTGGTTTGAGGGCGTTGCCAATACCGACACAATAAATATGTACACCCTGTTGAGTCGCGCTCCTTGCCGCCTCAATCGCCTCTTTACCATGGTCTTCCCCGTCTGAAAAAAGAATCAGAACCTTCTGCCCTTCGAAGTCAGTATCTATTGCTGTTGCATCGTTCTGGTTTGAACTCAGTCGAGGGGTCGCTGTCTCAATGGCATCGCCGATGCGGGTTCCGCTGTGGGTAAGAGTCTCGGCGGTTATCGCCTCCAAGAATTTTCTGAGGGTAGCAGTGTCGCTTGTCAAGGGACATACCACGAAACTCGCCTCAGCGAAATAGAGTAATCCGACTCGGTCACCTTCCAGTTCCTCTAATAGTGAAAATATAACCTCTTTCGCAAGGGTCAGGCGTCGAACGGATTCTTCATCTTTGGCAAGCATACTGGTCGAAATATCTAATGCGATCAGGACATCTAACTGTTCCGCAACGGGTTCAGGCTTGGCACCCCACTGTGGACGGGCGATTGCAAACGTTAGGAAGAAATAACTCAGTAGCAACAATCCTGCTTGAATTTTGTGTCGCTGCAAGTGTGATGGTTCCACATTGCTGTGGAACCGCAATAGGGCTTTCCGTTTCTGTTGTAATCCAAAGAGAAGTAACAGTACCAAGGGTGGCACTGCCCACAGAAAATGGAGAAATTCAGGATGGGCAAAACGCACTTTTAATTCATTGCTCCTGGGCTGCTGCGTCCGTTGTCCTGGCAGGTTTTTTACTTATTGGGTTCCTGCTCTGCGTTTCATTTCATTACGCGAAGGTTTGGGTGTTTCTTCAAATTTGAGAGAAGCAGGTGAAGTTCGCAACATACGTTAACCCAAGTTGCCAGTTCTTTAGCATAGGAAACCATTAGTTCCTTGTGCATATATGTAGCATAGGCTGTCAGCCTGTGCATCAATGTGCACAACCCAATAGGTTATACTACAGAGATTGCGAAAAGTATAACATTCGCAGCACAACCTAACAGGTTATGCTACAAAGATTATGACGGATTTTACGCAGCATAGGCAACCGTTGGTTTCCTGTGCATAACAAAAATATCCAAATACCGAAGACTTTTACTGAAAAGTAGCATCTGTTGATTTCCTAAAAACTTGTCTGTAGCAACTTGGGTTACGTTATTTACCCGCAAGGTGTAATTAAAAAATTATGAAGAGAGAATAGAGTTACGGATGCGTTCAAAAATCTCAATCGCATAGTCAAGATGCGTTTTGGAAGCAACGTTAAAAGAGATACCGAAATTCTTGACTGTTACATTGGGCAAATTGGCTCTGCACTCAACAATGTGAAGCGGTGTGAAGTCGCCATGAACATCAACCCGGAAGTGGGTTGCTCTTCTTGAGGGATACGTGTCGAGCCACCAATGTCCTCCAAAAGTCATCCTGAGTTTCGCGATGCGAGGTCGAAGTGTTGCACCGCACGACTCAACGTATTCCACAAATTCCTGGGCAATTTGCGAGAGTGCTTCGTTTTCTTGTAGCATCTCAACAAACAATTCAAGGGTCATAAATCGCTGTGCAGTATGCCCATAACTTCGTTCTTCCTCTTTGACGATCGTTCCACCCAGTACGGTCTCGGTTGCGACTAAGATTTCATCAGGGGCATGGTAGGAAAAATAAGAGATATAGGTAAGATCAAGTCCCAAAGCCCGCAGGTACTCTGCAACTTCTAAAACGCGCGTGTCCACCCCCTCGGAAACAAGCACCAATCGCTGTTTTTGGTTGAATGCCGATTTCCGAATATCACCGGGTTCATATCCAAAGAATTCGCTATGTAATGCGGTGAGGGACGAGAATTCTTTGCCCTGTTGTTGGCACCAGCGATACGCGAGCGTCTCCAACTCTATGAAAGAGAGCTGAGAAACCCCAGCGGCATACTCTAAAATCTGTGTGATTGCTGTCCGAGAGGGCTTTCCGCGCTTGAGTTCAATAATCACGCAATTGCCTTGTCGGTCGAGTGCGAGCAGGTCAATCTTCTGTTTTGATTTAGTCAGGGGCGGTTGCCGACTGATAACGCAAAGCGGCTCACCGAGAACCAGCGTTGCATCCTTTTCGAGCAAATCCTCGAATTCGCGTTCCTCGCCGAAACGCAAAGGTTCAAGTTTCCCAAATTTCCGATCTTCCCAACGATAAACTTCCATTTTTTTACAAGGGAATTGTCAGTTGTCAGTTTTTAGTTGTGGGTCTGGGGACTCTCTGTAACACATTGCCTATGTTTGGAGTACTCCGAGTCTGAGGAAATTATTACAAACCACTTTTAACCGAATACCGACAACTGTTCTATAGATTAAAATTCAACCAATGGATACGTTCCCGATATGCCTCAACCTCTGCGGAGATTTTGGTATGGCTCCAATTGTTTTTTTCGCCTAAAAATTGTGCGATCTTAGGTGCTATATCGACACCTTGGCCCGGAGTCCAACCGATCCGTGTGCGCCGCCAGAGGAGGTCTTCAAGTGTGATTGCCATTTCGCCCCAATAAGCATAGAGAAGTTCAGCTTTCGTGAACGGAAGGGATGGCGTTACTGGCTCCGCAAGTGTCCCATCCTCGGTAATGAATTTTTGGATCGTGCTATATCCTTCTCCATATCGCCTAACGAGACGTTCTGCATCAGTACCCGATGCTTCCCCAACTGCATCCGGCAATGGATAGACAGCGGTTTTGCAGGCGCGTCGGACGTTTAGAAATGTGGCAAGATGGTTCACAGTCTCTTCCGCCATCTGCCGGTGTGTGGTGAGTTTTCCACCATAGAGATACATTATCCCGCTTGGACTCTCTGTAATTAAGTGCTCCCTCGAAACAAAATCAGTTTTTGAGAATCCGTGTATATGCCGTTTCGCTGCGATGAGCGGGCGAGTCCCGGCGTAAGCCGCAATAATAGTATCTTTATTCAATGTCCTTTCCGGAAAAATTCGCTGTGTTTCCGAGAGCAGATACGTCACTTCATTTGTCGATGGACGGACTGACACCAAGTCCTCCTCCGGTGTTGTTTCAGTAGTGCCAACAATGGAGGTGTTGTGGGCACCGGGCAGGATAAAAATAACTCGCGGATTACGTCTCCGCTGTTTTTCCACCTGTGTAAAAGATATGAGACCGTAAGTACCTGCGTCGTCCTCTTTTTCACAGCGCGGTAAGAGAAGATGGATGCCTTTCGCGTTTTCTGCCAGCAACCGCGGTATACCGTCGTAACTCGGATCTTTACGCCATATATGATCGCTCCAGGGTCCCGTTGCGGATACAATTTTTCGTGCCGAGATCTCAAAACATTGTCGAGAAATAACATCCTCAGCGGCTACCTTATATATTCGGTTCTCGGCATTAACAGTCTCCTGTTGATCGAGAAAATTAAGAAAACGGACATAATTTGCGACAATAGCCCCGTGCCGATGGGCATCCTTGATCGTCGCAAGCGTCAGTCGGGCATCGTCAACCGTGCTATCCCATAACAAAACACACCCTTTTAAGGTGTTTGTAGCAATAGGTCCAACAAGATGCTGTATCTTTCGGACATCGCGAATCGTTATTGACTTCTCCTTTTCATCTGTTTTAGAGAGACGATTGTAGTAATGAGCAGCGAGTTGCATGCCTGTTAAGGGATACGGGTCGCCTTTGTAACAAAGCAGTGCTAACGGAATCGGCTTGACAAGATTCGGCGCGATCCGACAGAGGATTTCGCGCTCCCTACGTGAATTTTTCACGAGTTCAATGTCGCGCTTAAGCAGATAGCGAAATCCACCATGGACGAGTTGAGACGTGGCACTACTCGTTCCATTTGCAAAATCGCCTTGCTCAATCAAGCCTGCTTTTATGCCACCATTGAGTGCAAGATCTCGGATTAAACCCGCGCCGACAATACCACCACCAATAACTAATACATCTAACAGTTCAGTCTTGAAAATTTCTATATTCTGGGCACGGGTTCGCTCTGAAAATTCCGTTTTTTTGATTAGGGTGCCTCCTACCGTCGTTCTTCTTCGTTATACGATGGTATCTGATTAATTTCGACACAACTGGGTCCTATATGATCGAAACGTGTTTTTTCTCGATGCCGAGAGTCAGTTCGTAAGAGGGGCAGATTCATGGAATCCTATTTACTGATGGTTTTCATTTATCAGATGACTGTGTGAAGATACCTTACGAATAGCATCCAAAATTCCTGACACGGCCCCTGCTACGGGTTCTGTCAACAACGGTAAAAATATAAGCTGCGAACAAACCTTTTCAGTCACAGGCAAATCCCCTGGAGCATAGGTTTTAAATTCCCCACCCATATCATGGGTGCAGAGGACACCGCGACCTCCCATGTACATATCGAGTCCGTGTGTGAAGAGCGGTAAGGTGTGTAGAAGTGGATACGGATTGCTATTTGTCGGCAAACTCCCTGAAAATACAGGCACCCCATCGCCAACCACGAGTGGGTACGGATTATTATTTGCCAAAACCCCTTCTTTTCTCAACGCACTGGCGAATATCGGTGCCGGTAGCCCGTGCATCTCTTCCTCGTGGTAGTGGATAGGAAATCCGAAGAAACCGGCTGGCTCAGTACCTTCATAAGTTTCAATAGGAGAAACACCCAGAATCTCCTCCAACCCATCAGAGATTTTCTGGATATAAGAACGGCGGTTTGCGTTGAGTCTATCAAGTTTATTCAGTTGTACCGAAGCGATACCAACTGCAAGCGGATGTGCGCGAAATTTAACACCAAGCCCCATCGGTGGGAAATGCGTATAACGCAGTCCTTCCACCGTTTCTCCGACAACATTCGCAGGACGATTGACCTGCCCGAGTAGACAAACCCGTTCAAAAATTGTGACATCGTTGGTGGCAAGCATTCCACCGTCGCCGCTAATGGGTTTGCTCCCTTGCAAACTCCACGCGCCCGCTTGTCCGATGCTGCCACACGGTACGCCCTTGTAAGAGGAACCATGTGCATGAGAACAATCCTCTATGACCGGCACGCCTGTCTCTGCGCTGAGTGCCATGAGGGCATCCATGTCACACACATTACCCCACAGATGTACCGCCACAATTGCTTTAGTTCGGGATGTAATGCGTCGTCGAACATCAGCAACATCAATTAACAATGTTCTCGGATCCACTTCACAGAAAACCGGCTTTGCCATCAACGTCAATGCTGGCGTAATTGATCCCGGCCATGTGTAAGTCGGACAGATAACTTCATCACCCGGACCGACACCGAGTCCAAACATTGCGCTGTGAAGTGCCGCTGTACCATTCGTGAGACTCAAGGCAAATCGAGTCTGGTGGCGTTCACGCCAAGTTCGCTCAAATTCCTGAACAGTCGGGGATCCACCAGAGAGCTCGTTCCGAAGCGTCATCTCATAGACGACCTGAGCCTCTTCTTCTGTCATCTGGCTCCACTGATCCAACTTCGGATAGGGCGCGTCAGGCATCTTTGTAAAGATTGGCACTCCACCGAGAATAGCAGGAAGATCAATTCCAGCATTTTCGCTTTCAGGATGTGAGAGATTCGTTCGTTCTTTCTCCATAAGGATTCATCGATGCCTTTCTTTTCTCCATTGGCCCATCAGCCTCTATAGGCTTACGATTGTTTTCATCTGACATCTGTGCTATATTTAATGGGTGTATTGCTGGGTAGACTTAGTATCGCGTATGATAACACGTTTTGAGACATTTTGTCAAATTTCAGCAGAGACAACGAAAAACCTTGAGTATCCAAAAAGTGTTCGCTGCGCTGTTGCGGAATAGAACAGCCCAAGTTTTTTTAGGACTTACGCAATTTTGACAATCACATGATCTCTGAGAGGGAAACCCACCGACAAAAAACGCACGCGGTTTCCTGACACAACCTCACAGGTTATGCTACAGAACCGCAGACTGCGTAAGTCCTATACACTATTAAATCTGGGCATCGCTCCCTGTGCAAGCCCCTATAGGCCTTTCAGGACAATGTTTCGCGATGGTTTTCGGTGAAATACAAGCCGTGGATGAACCGAAAACTCACCTGAAACGAAATGGAAGGCAACTATGTTTTACAGTGGTTTTTGGTGAAGTACAACTCTATAGCGAGGTTAGGAAACCTCGCCCGCAAATTTCAATTACAAAATTGTATACCGTCCCTCCTTGCGCTTGCCGGATTTTTTCTTTTGTGTGGACTTGTGCTTCAGATACGCGGACAGAATCCACTGGAGTTCTATCGTATTATCCTTGTTAGCGGGTTCGCGAGCCTCGATGAGTTCGGTTATGTGTTGTTTAATGCAACCCCACTTATATTTACAGGTCTCGCTGTTGCTATCGGATACAAAAGCGGGCTGTTTAATATCGGTTGCGAAGGGCAACTCTATATCGCTGCCTTCGCTGCCGCATGGATAGGCATACACCTGAACCTTCCCTCCTTTCTGTTGATCCCTTCTTGTATAGGCGGTGCAATGATCTTCGGTGCCGGATGGGGCGCGATTCCGGGGCTCCTAAAGGCGAGATACGGCGCGCATGAAGTTATCAACACCATCATGATGAACTTCATTGCATTCGCTCTCATGAATTATCTTGTTACCTCTGTCTACCAAGAACCGGGTCAGATGATTCCACACACGCAACAGATTCATGAAGCGGCCCGGCTCCCAAGGTTGGCATCTTTGCTCCCAGTCCTTCCACAAAGCAATCCCTTAAACGTGAGTTTCTTGCTTGCTTGCGGGTGTGCCGTCTGTTGTTATGTCTTCTTAACACATACTCGTTGGGGTTATGAACTTCGCTTGGTAGGGAATGCGCCAGATGCTGCAGCTTACGGAGGAATAAATCCCGGTACTGTGACGATATGGGTGATGGCGTTGAGCGGTGCGGTTGCTGGATTGGCAGGGGTAGCTGAGGTTATGGGATACCGCCATCGGTTTTTGGATAATTTCTCATCAGGCTGGGGATTCACTGGGATTGCAGTTGCACTTTTAGGTAGAAACAATCCTTTCGGCATTTTGGCTGCCGCTATCCTATTTGGATCGCTGAACAAGGTCGCTTTGGATATCGAGATTTTGCTCGAAGTCCCGCGCGGTTTATTTCTTGCGGGTCAAGGCATGCTAATTATCTGGCTAGTTAGCATAGAAAGCATCTCACAAAAATTTTTTAATGATTCGCAAGGCACTAAACGAGGCGATTGATTTGTTGACATTTTCCGTACAATACTCCACAAGGTAAATTAAAAATATGATTTTTGAACTGATTCCAAGCACTTTGCGAATGGCAACACCACTGGGGTTCGCTGCACTCGGCGGGATTTATTCAGAGCGCTCCGGGGTCATTAACCTCGCTCTTGAGGGTATGATGCTCATCGGGGCTTTTGGTTACGTCATCGGAACACAGGCTTCGGGTTCAGTATGGTTCGGATTGCTCGTAGGAGTAGGCTTTGGGTTAGCATTGGCACTCCTACACGCTGTCGCAACGGTTACTTTTCAGGCGGAGCAGATTGTCACAGGGATCGGTATCAATATCTTAGCGTTAGGAATCACAGAGTACCTCTCACCGACTACTGAACAGGTAGGCGGTCTTCCACACTGGAAGGTACCGTTTATTGGTTCGTATAGTTTTGTTGTCTACTTACTGCCGGTGTTGATGGTGTTGAGTCACATCCTCCTGTTTAAAACCCCGTGGGGTTTGCGATTACGCGCAGCGGGCGAATCAACAGAGGCACTCGCAGCACTCAGCCTCAGTCGGACGAAATGGCAATATATTGGGGTTATGTTAAGCGGTATCTTTGCAGGAACCGGCGGCTGTTTTTTAGCATCCGAAGTTCATTATTTCACAAAAGGGATGACGGCAGGACGTGGTTATCTTGCACTCGCGGCTATCATCTTCGGAAATTGGCGTCCACTGAGCGGCATCGCAGCATGCTTCCTCTTCGGATTCGCCACAGCTTTAGAACTCGCGAACCGATGGAACATCCCAGGACAATTGCTAAACAGTTTGCCATACATCCTAACAATGATTGTTCTTGCAGGGTTGGTAGGAACATCACGTCCACCGGCAAGTTTAGGGAAAATGGAGTCGTAGACTTCGGGATCCGCGAACGCTCTCCTTACAAATGTCTTATGCTTAGGCCTCGCCACCCTCATCCACAAGTTTATAGTCACTGCTGTGGCGACTGTAATAACCATAGGACTTAGCGTGCTTCGGATTAATCATGTTGCAAAGTACACCGATGCCTTTCATCGGGAAAGCTTCTGTCAAATACCGGATTCCGGTAAGGACATCAAATCGTCGGGTCTTTGTGATGTCAAACACATAGACAATGGCATCGACGATATTTGCCAGAATCATCGGATCGGCAACAGCACGGACCGGTGGCGAGTCGATCACAATCACATCGTACTCCGATTTTGCGAGTTCTAACCAATCTGTCATTATTTCCGAATTGAGAAGCTCAATTGGATTGGGTGGCACAGTGCCGCTCGGCACAAGATGCAAATTAGGAATATCGGTTTGTTTGACTGTGGTGCGAAGGATATTGTCCCGATTTTCTGCATTTAAATGGATAAGGACTTCACTCAATCCGGGTTTACGGGCATCAACGCGTGCCATAGGAAATTCAGTGTTAGGGGTCTCTATCGCATCTTCAACCTGAGGAGGTTGCTCTCCAGGAAAGGTATTGTGTTGCGAGGGACGGCGCATATCGGCATCAATCAATAAAACTTTACTTCCCCTTTGCGCAAGAGCCGCAGCAAGATTCGAGGAGATCGTGCTTTTCCCCTCGCCTCGAGTAGCACTTGTAACCAGAATCGTTCTTACGGGTGCCCCTGGATTCAGGAACGGTAGTTTCGCTTGTAGGACGCGAAACGCCTCAGCTGATCTTGATTGCGGAGCATCGTGAACAATTAGTGGAAGTCGGTACGTATTGCGCTTTTTGATGGATGGAAGTACTCCAAGGAAACTGGGTGATTCGGGTAAGGCATCCAATTGACGCACTGCATCTTCTAAACGGAGATATGTATCCTCGAAGTAACTTTTCGCTACAGCGAATGTAAAGCCCAGGAGCATACCAGCCATTGCGCCTAAAGCGAGATTCAGTTTTAAGCGAGGCTTCAACGGTTCTTCGGGTGCCCGTGCCATATCCAAAGTTTTGATACTCTCTGTGCGCGACTGTGCGAAAATTTCTGCCTCCTGCAACTTCACTTCTAAAGCCGCCGCTTGTGTGGCATAGATTTCAACATCCCGCTTGAGTCTATAAAACTGCAGTTGCGTTGGGGACCAGCTACCAAATTTCTCGAGGTGCGCAGCGATTTTGGCTGTGGCCTCGTCTTTCTGTTTTTTAAGACTGATAATAGCCGCCTCCGCCTCATTCACTTTCTCTGTGAGTGCTTGGTGGAGGGGATTGTAAGAGGCGGTTGTACTTTTAATTTCTTTCTCTTCTTTATCAAGACGTGTTCTCGCCTCTCTAATTTTTTGATCAACCGCTGTCACTTCAGGATGCGTTTCATCATATTTCCCAAGAAGTTCAGCTTTCTCGATTTCATACTGGTGGAGACTATCTTGCAGTCTGGAATGTGAGGGGTTTCGCGCAAGTGTTTCTGAAACGACATTCTCTGATAAGTTCTCCAACTCTGACTGATAGGCACCCAGCCTAAATTCAGCACTTACCAAGAGATCTATCAACTCATTTTCTTTCACTTGCAGTGCCAGAATTATCTGTGCCTGCATTCCGCCCTCTGCATTCAAGGTAATCTCTGGATATTTTTGCTGAAATTCAAAGAATGCCTCTTCAGCTTCTGTGAGACGAACCCTTGTCTGATCCAACGTCATCTGTGGGAGCGGTTTTTTCCACCACTGCATTCTTTCAGTGGCTTCCGCTTCGACTGCCGCCTGAAACACAGCCGCTATCCTATTGGCTATATTCTGTGCCCGTTCTGGTGTCCGTTGCGCTACAGTAACAGTAATTACGCTTCCGTCGGGTGTTTCTTCAACCTTTAACTCCTCATCAATAAGCGTTTTGACGAAGAAGTCTTCCCACTCAGTCAGGGTGAGTTCATCTTGTTCTGTCGCTTCCAAATCAAGTGTGATGTTCAACAAATCCGCAAGCCACACGATAACCCGGCCTCTATGAACAGGCAATGGATCAAGGAGTCCTTCCTCTCTGAGTTGACGGATAGCGGGTGTAATCACGAGGTCTCGCGATTGTATCTGTGCGGCATAAGCTCCCAAAGATGGACCGCCTAATAACCCTGAGAGGGGCAATTGTGAAAGTAGTGAAGAGGTTGGCTGACCGTCTAAGACTCGAAGCGTCGTTTCAGATTGATAAACCGGAGGAGTCAGATCGGTTATGAGAAACGCCACGAGAACGGCAAGAAAAAAAATGAGAAGGACACTCCATTTATGCCGAAAGAGGATCCAAAAATAGTCTGATAATCGAATTTCTTTGACTTCTTCAAAGTGCCTATCGGTTGTCTCTTGCATTTTCTAATTCATCGCTCCTGGGCTGTGATCCACCGTGGGGAGGGGATTTTTACTTCAGTGCTCCCGGATTCTTTTCGCAAGTTTTCGGTTAATACCTGATTAGAGTTGCAAGTTGCGAACCCATTGTTAATTATATCTGAGTAGAACTGTGACAAGCAAGTTCACAAACGATGTCGCGAAGGTGATGACTCGCCAGTCTAAACGTGTTCTTTCACGGACCCTGAGTTGATCCCCGGGGTTCAAGTGAACATCTGAGTGCATCTGATCGAAGTTCAGTTCTTCCTCTGTCCCATCTGCTCGCGTGAGCAAACATTTTTTTGGATTCGCCCTCTCCTCGTTGAACCCACCTGCCATGGCAATGGCTTGACCGAACGGGACCGGTTCAGTAATCACGTATTGTCCTGGTTTCTCGACAGCCCCTGTAACACTAATTTTCGCTTCCGCCAACGGAACATACAACGTATCCCCTGGTCCCATCAGTGCCTCAACACTCTCTGCAGCGAGATCGACTGAAATATGCTCTTGATCGGTGATGATTTCTGATTTGTGCAAGTCCGCGAAATCAGTTCTGGATCCTCCCGCGATTTTCAACACCTGACTTGCCGACACCTGTGGTGCCGTTATCGGATAAACACCTGGGGCTACCACTGCACCTATGACACGCACCGGTCTTTGCTGAAAGACCGACGGAACAAAAATAGTATCATGGTCCTTCAACGGAACATCGGGACCACCTGTGTTAATGAGCTGAAGGTAATCAATCTTCTTATAGAGTTTTCCGTCCCGCCAGATAGAAATGTCCGTAAGATCTGCGGCTTCGTAGTTGATCCCAGCGGAGGCAAGTGCTTGAAGGAGGTACACCTGTCCGACTTCAAACACGTGGAGGTTCCCGCGTGCACGAAGTTCAACTGCCCCGAACACCAGAATTGTTCGTTTCGGTTTCATGAGCGTTACAAACACGCGAGCTGTCGGAAGATGCTTTGAAAAAGCAGATCGCATTTGTGCTTCCAGTTCAGAAACCGTGAGATTCTCTGCTTTGATGAGCCCAATAAGCGGATAGGAGACATAGCCATCTTGTTGAACTGGTACAGGAACTCGCTCTTTGCTATATTCGGGATAGCCGTCCACGGTGACAACAAAACTATCACCAACTTGCAATTTATATGTAGATAATTCCGTGGGTTTTGGATCTTTGGACGTGATCTTTGGGTTTCCAATGGTCGGATTTTCAGTGAAGGAATCCGCAGCGGAAATGAGACCGGAAAGGCTAAGTTGTAACACGCTCAGCAAGAGTATTATAAATCTTTTAAGAGAAAGTTTTGGACTGCGAATACATTTGGCGCAAACTCCACCAAAAAACTTATTTCGTAAAGCAGATATGTTCATGAAGATTCACTATCAACCCTTTTTGGAGATGTTGTCATTTTGTTGGTGTTCGGAAATAAGTACTTCATTATTTCTTTCCAACGCTGAATATTCTATCAGGTATTTGCCCAAAATGCAAGGGAAAACCACACGGGCATAAGGCATTTAGAGTTATGGATACTCACAAGGACACCTCTACTATTTCTCCACAGCGTTTGATAAGGCTCTATTGTTTCAAAAAAAAATGTACAGCACGATCAGAATAGATTACGATGCCTTTTCACCTTTAGTTGCGAATCGACTCAATCCTCTTCAAAAAATGCATAGGAGAGCGAAACACCTTCTATGGTTCAATTACTCCGAAGTGTGCATGGAAATCACGTCTACGATCTGTGAACATAACCTACAGCAGCCAAACGCTCTGCCAAGAATGTTTGTTGCTTTAACCTGCAGATTTGTGATAATATAGGGTTGTGAACTTAAAAGCCGTTTTTGAACAACTTCAAGGCAAGCGGGTAGTGATTATCGGCGATGTCATCCTGGACACATATATCTGGGGGGATGTGAAACGAATTTCGCCCGAAGCCCCTGTTCCAGTGTTTGAGACGACAACCGAGAAAACCGGATGTGGGGGCGCGGCAAATGTTGCCCGAAACGTCGCAAGTTTGGGTGGCAACGCGACGTTGATCGGTGTCATCGGTTCGGACAGGGAAGGCGAAAAGTTAGTCCAGATACTCACCGAAGTGGATCTCGTTACGACAGGGATCCATATCGACCCTCGGCGACCGACAAGCACAAAAACACGTGTTATTGCTCGTGCTGCTACAAATTTCGCAGATCGAGAAATGGATTCGGGACATCACCTGCTCCGCATCGACAGGGAATCCAAACAAGATATCTCTCCTCAGATACGGGAACACCTACTGGACACTGTTGTTTCTCAATTGCCAACAAGCGACGCGATTATCTTCGCTGATTACGATAAAGGAGTGGTTACTGATCGACTCATCAAGGGCGTTATGAAACACGCCGAGTCCTACGGTATCCCAATTGTCGCCGATCCGAAGCGAAATAACTTCTGGCACTATGAAGGTGTAACCGCCGTTACGCCAAACCACAAGGAGGCAAGTACCGCTGTCCATGAAGAAATCATAGATGTGTCCGATCTGGTTGCTGTCGGTGAAAAAATTCTGAACCAGTTATCACTCAGGGCATTGTTAATCACTCGCGATGCAAAGGGGATGTCCCTGTTTCAACGGAATGTGGACAGAACTGTAAAAATAGAACACCTTCCACCGAATTCAAACATCGTAACAGATGTCACAGGTGCAGGGGACACGGTTGTCGCCGCTTTCACGCTTGCGCTCGCAGCGGACGCTGAATTTCGGAGTGCTGCTATGCTGTCTAACCTTGCAGGTGGGATTGCCGTCGGTAAGATGGGATGTGCGACTGTTACACCGAAGGAACTGATGCGCGCTATTGAGACCGCAGTATCTGTCAGGTGATGCGTTCATTGAGGTGTCTCGTTCAAGTTCCGCTTGCGCCGCTGTTGCAAAATGTCATCTTCAGTTGGCTTTGATTGTTCCCCGTAATGTAATAAAGGAGTGGCTTGGGCGTTTCTTCAATTTCTTCAGATTTAAGGAATGAACGTCAAAAGTTCAAATTCATACTTTTTCTCCGCAAGGTAGCATAAAAAAAGATGAAGACTATTTTTCTGGATCGAGATGGCGTTATCAACCACAATCCTCCCAATAAGGGTTACGTCCGGAAATGGGCAGAATTTACCTTCATTCCGAACGCCCGGGAAGCGATCCGAGAATTAACAGAAAATGGCTATCGAATCATTGTGATAACCAATCAATCAGGCATCGGGAGAGGTCTCTATTCAGAGGAAAGTTTGATAGATATTCACTCGCGAATGGTTGCCAAAATCAGCAAAGCGGGTGGAATCGTTGATGCTGTCTATTACTGTCCGCACCGTCCCGATGCAGGATGTGAGTGTCGAAAACCGAAGTCAGGTATGTTAACGCGCGCTGCACGTGAACACAACATAGAGCTCTCAAGTGCCTATTTGATTGGTGATTGGACCACAGATATTGAAGCTGGACAACGGGTCGGTGCCACAACATTTCTCGTTTTGACAGGGCTTGGACAGGAGAGTTACTACCACTACATTCATAGGAAACCTTATCGGCGTGAGGATAAGAACGGACACCGTCCGGATAAAATCTTCACAAATCTTTACGCAGCAACCCGCTGGCTACTAAAAAATGATCCTTGAAAAAATAGAAACTCGGACAGCTCGCGCGGGTGTTATCGGGCTTGGATATGTCGGACTGCCACTTACGGTTGCGATAGCGAGTGCGGGATTCCAAGTTACAGGCATCGATATCTGTACAGAAAAAATAGAGCGATTGAAACAGGGCATATCAGACATCCCTGATGTCACCGACGCAGTGCTCGCCCGCCTTATTACGTCCGGGCAGATTCAGGTAACAACAGATTTTAGCGTGCTCCGGGAATTGGATACAGTTAATATCTGTGTACCGACCCCTTTGGGTGAAAATCGAACCCCCGACATGCAGTTTATCATCGCTGCTGTTCAGCAAGTTGCGCAATACCTTCACCCCGAACAACTGATTATCCTCGAAAGTACCACCTACCCCGGCACCACCGAAGAAATCGTTCTACCTAAACTCAATACCCACCCCGGTACCAAACGGGTCGGACGCGATTTCTATCTTGCCTATTCCCCGGAACGGATTGAGCCGGGAAATAGCACCTACTTCATGACAAACACCCCTAAAATTATTGGAGGCATTACGCCGCAATGCACCCATATCGCGAAAACTTTTTACGGACAGTTTATCAGCAAGACACACACAGTATCTTCACCTCGAACAGCAGAAATGGTGAAACTCTTAGAAAACACGTTTCGGAGTGTCAACATCGGCTTAATTAATGAGGTTGCACTTATCTGTGACCGGATGGATCTGGACGTGTGGGAAATCATTGACGCGGCTGCTACAAAACCGTTCGGATTTATGCCATTCTATCCAGGTCCTGGGCTTGGTGGACACTGTATCCCAATCGATCCACATTATCTTTCTTGGAAGGCACAGATGTATCAGTACCACGCCCGATTTATTGAGCTCGCTACCGAAATTAACAGTGAAATGCCGAAATACGTATTAGACAAAATCATCCATGCTCTGAACCTTCAACGTAAACCACTCAATGGAGCGAAATTATTAATCTTAGGTGTCACTTATAAAAAGGACATAGGCGACATTCGTGAATCACCTGCCCTTGAGGTAATTCGTTTAATTCTTGACAAAAAAGCGGAATTCCTATATCATGACCCCTATATAAAAAATCTGTCGCTTGATGATAGAGAAACCTATCACTCAGAACCACTCACAGCGGATATGGTAGAGAGTGTTGATTGTGTTGTCATCCTAACCGACCACGGTGCTATAGACTACGACTGGATCGTTGAGCATGCCCAATTGGTTGTTGATACACGCAACGCAACGCATAGCGTAAAGAAAGGACAGAAAAAAATCATCAAAATTTAACGCCCCATTTTCAGCACACCTTGAAGTCAAAAATTGCTGCGAAAAAAATCGGAGTATAATAATGCCAAACCCAAATTTAAGATTACATATACAGCGGGACCAACTCACGTGGCTTCTCGACCTGCTTTTAGATGAAAGAGAGATCTTCCAATTGAGTGCCTCTACCGGGATCGTACTCGACGTGGACCGGCTGTACGCTTTGTCAAAGCGAGAATTGCTCGTAAATTTAACCGATGTGTTTTTGGATGTCGTTGGCACAACAAAACCTGAATTAAGAAATCCGGAAGCTTCAGTCAACACGTTAGTCAGCCAATTTCTTACTGAAAAGGCGCAGGCTGCGATCTCCCGAGTCGGGTATATGGAAATTTCCGAGATCGAAACGTTTTTCAAAACATCTGATGTCCTCATAGAGGGGGGTGATTTTGGCGAAATCGCCTGGGCACTTCTCACCGACCAACGAACCGCGGTTGTTGAGCATGGCTACAAACTCCTTAACACAACATACGAATCTATAGAAATGGCATATACAAATGGGAGCGGGGACTTCCATAGTAGGGATCAATTAGAAAGAATTGACTCCCAATATGCTTACGACACAGAAAACGAACTGCAACAGTCGGACGTTCCTATCCAAGAAATCGAGCATCTTGAACGGCAACTGGCAGACTCTAAAGCAAACTATACCTCGCTTGAGCAAAAACACAGCCGATTAGATCAACAACGCGCTTTTCTATTAGAGGAAAACAAGGGATTAAAAACGAAAGCGGAGGAAAACCATGGAAATGAAAAACGATTGAAGGCTCTTGAACAGGAAAATCACATACTTCGCGAACAAATAGCGCAATATATTGAAGGCACCTCCGAACTACAACAACTTACCGAGGAACGTGAACACCTTTTGGCAGAAAAAGAACGGATGATAGAGCAACTGAGAAAGTATGAGCACATTAAGTCAGCCAAGGAGACTTTCACGACCGATCTCAAATTGGTTGAGGAGGCAGTCTACAAAGGCTATCAGGGACTCGAAGACTTTCAAACGACTCTTGACAGCCACTTCGATGTCCTGGAAAACTGCCATCAGGCGGCGCGAGGTGCTTTGAATCAGATTCGCCAGACTCTCGATTATCTGGATACGCAGGAAGTTCACGAAGGTCAAGGTCCCTACAACTTGACGACTGAGCAACCCCGCGTCGGTGTATTCGTTGATGTTCAAAACATGTTTTATGCCGCTAAAG
Source organism: Candidatus Poribacteria bacterium (assembly GCA_007571305.1). Lineage (GTDB taxonomy): Bacteria > Poribacteria > WGA-4E > WGA-4E > WGA-3G > WGA-3G. The sequence continues at coordinate 30,430 of RKRR01000015.1, forward strand.
ATCGCTTTGGGCGCAGAGTTGACTATATCAAACTCCTCGATTTGATAGTTGGCCCACGGTATCTCATGATAGCCTACGCTTATGTCGTTCAGATACCTGAAATCAATCAATCCAGTTTCCTGTCCCTTCTTGAACACAACGGTTATACGATTAAGAGCAAAGATTTGCGTTTGCGTGGCGACGGGTCTGCAAAAGGCGACTGGGATGTCGGCATTGCAGTGGATGTCGTTTCAATGCTCGGCTCATTGGACGTTGTTATTCTGGCGAGCGGTGATGGCGACTTTTGCCCACTTGCTGAACTCATTAAACAGCAAGATAAACGCGTGGAAGTTGTCGCTTTTGAACATAATACCTCCATGGACCTACAACAAATCGCAGACCAGTTCTTTCCAATCGGAGACGAGTTGCTCATCTGATCTTTTAATTCTCCCTTGCGGATAAGTAGCCCGCTTTGGAACTTCATGCTTTCCGCGTCCGAGCCACCTGAGCTGTTGTTGCAGGCTTAGGTTCTGATACTGTACCGAACAGATACTTTCTTCAGTCGAGTTACCACCGGAAATCTGCGCGGAATGAAATCGAGCGCAGTCCAGGAGCCCAGAAATTAAAATCCTTCTCGCTATCCTTTCTGTGCTGATTGTAATAAATGCAACAAGCGCGGAATGGTCCTCCTCAAAGACAGAAAATCTCCCGTTATGCACGGCGCAGAACGAACAACATTTCCCTGTGCTCGTTACTGATGGGCAGGGCGGTGCTATCGTCGCGTGGAGTGATGCTCGGCATGCGAATCGTGATATTTTTGCGCAGCGGATCAGTGCAACAGGAAATATCCGTTGGGAAGCCAACGGCATTCCAATCTGCGACCTGCCCTCCTCGCAAAGTTGGCCCTTGATTGCCAGTGATGGCGAGGGGGGTGCTATTCTCGTTTGGGGTGACACCCGTCACGGTAATCAAGATAGTTATGCACAACGCATTGACGCAAACGGAAACAAATTGTGGAACCCCGAAGGTATAGCAGTCTGTACGCATCCAACCTTGCAAGACGACTTGAACGTTATCGCTGACGGTAAGGGTGGTGTGATCGTTGTGTGGGAGGATTGGCGGAACGGGAATCAAGATATTTATGCCCAAAGAATCGACAGCACAGGAAAACCACTATGGGAAACGAACGGTGTTCCTGTCTATAGTGGCGATGGTGATCAGTATGACCCGGTTCTCATCGCTGATGGACAAGGCGGTGCTATTTTTGCATGGTGGGACATCAGCACTCCAGATTGGAACATTTTCGCGCAACGGCTGTCAGCTGATGGTAGTCCGATGTGGAATTCGGTTGGCGATGCAGAAAACAGTCCAGTTTCTGTCTGTACGGCAGCCGGTAACCAAGGTGCTCCGGTTGTTGTCAATGATGCAAATGGGGGAGCATTCTTCGTCTGGTCGGACTACCGTAATGACCCAAATTTTTATACGACCGCTCAGTTATACGCGCAACGCATCAGTGCTGAAGGGGACGCTTTATGGGTGAAGGATGGCATTCCTGTTTGCGAATTGCATGCCAACCAGCAGCAACCTTACTGTGTTCCTGATGGGAGCGGTGGTGTCATCGTTGTATGGTGGGATGAACGGAATATTTTCGCTGACATTTATGCCCAACGTATCAACGGAAATGGTGAGATATTGTGGAACGATGAAAATGCTCAGTTCCAAAAAGGTGGTATGCCTGTCTGCACTGGCGCGGGGGTTCAACGGCTTCCGCAAATTGTGCCTATTGTAGAGACAGGGGAAACTATTGTCTATTGGCTGGATTACCGAGAGGATTTCGGTGATTCGACAGAGGATGCGATCTACGCGCAACGGCTTGATGTCGATGGGAAGCCACTTTGGGAGATCAACGGTATTCCTGTCTGCCACGCCCCCAAAGAACAAATTACACCGCAAGCTGCACCTACAGACGATGGTGCGGCAATCGTCGTCTGGAGCGATGCGCGCGGGCAAGATTACGACATCTATATTCAACGTGTCCCTTAACGAATAACCCAGGTTGCCAGTTCTGTAGGATAGGAAACCGTTGGTCTCCTGTGCCTCTTCGTGCTGAAAATGATAGGGAATACCCCCAATCTTTCGCAAAGATGAAGGATTTTCTCAGAAAAAGGGTGTTCGTGGATATGAAACCATAGAGGTAGCAACTTACGTTAACGGATAAGGTTTTTAATTGATTGCTTCAGTGCCGTTCTCCATTCATTGTGATTGGATTCTTGGTGAGTTGTAGTCCGTAAACGTAGCGGAGGGCGGATATAGAACAAGGACATTAATATTCAAACCACCTTACCGAACCGCAAGGAAAAATTAAAAAATGACAAAACGCATTCAGAGTGCTCCTGCAAAACGTGCAATCATTATCGGAATGGATGGCGCGAGCATGGAACTGGTAAAAAACATGATTGATTGGGGACATACCCCGAATATGGCGAAGTTAGTCCAAACAGGTGTCTACCGACCGATGATAGGCGTATTCCCGACGTTGACACCTCCAGGGTGGACTGCACTCTCTACCGGCTCATGGCCCGGCACACATAAAGTTATGGATTTTAACATCCGTGCTGTTGGAGATCGCCTCGATAAAACGGTCTGGGGTATTAACACAGGCTTATGTCAATCCGAATACCTCTGGAACCTCGTAGAACGAGTAGGGAGGAAACCGATTCTGGTGAAATGGGAAATGTCTTGGCCCCCCACCGTCACAACAGGTATTCAGGTTGAAGGAACAGGGCCAGGGGTCTCGAATCACCACCAGGTTGCTGGGTACCATCTCTTTGTCGCAGGAAAGTGGGCGGCGCGCCCTATCGGCGGGCAGCGGGACCCTGAGACACTCGATCCGAGTGCATTACAAAAGGTTCAACACATTGATCCGGTCACTATCGAACCGGTTGAGAATGGAGCGTGGGATGCCATGCCTGATTCCGCAGAGCCAGTGCAAGAGGTGGAACTTACCATTCAACCCTTGGCGCGTGGCAGAGAAGACGTAATGCCTTCAGCCTATTCTAAAGGCGAATCCTCCGACTCTTCTAGGCGCGTTCCCAAACCATTTTACGGATTGATTTACGCCTCTGGAGATAACGGCTATGATAGGGTACGGATCTACCGGAGTCGGTCTGGAGACGATTCCGTTGCAGATCTGGGGGTTGGTGAATGGAGCGAGTGGTGGCTGGATACATTTGAAATTGATGGGGCTGCAGTGGAAGGTTACGTTCGAATGAAACTCGTGACGCTCACCAAAACAGCAGACGCTTTTGAACTCTTCGTCCCACAGATTTGGCCCAGAGAAGGATACACGGTTCCAGAGACAATCGCCACTACGATTGACACTGAAATCGGCTCATTCCTTCAAAATCCGGCTCGCGATGCGCTTGGACAAATGGACGATGATACCTATTTCGAGTTGCTTGACTACCACCATCAACGTCTCGCGGATGTCGCAACGTATCTTGCGAAAAACAACGATTGGGATGTCCTGATGGTGGAAAGCCATGCCCCAGACTACGCCAGCCACTTCTTCCTCAGTCAAGCAGATGAAATCAGCGGAGCAGCACCAGAGACAATTCACCGATGCCGTGAGGGATTACGACGAACGTATGAATCTGTAGATCGGATGATTGGACAACTGATGGAACAAGCGGATGAAGAGACCGTAATTCTCGTCTGTTCCGACCACGGCGGCACGCCGAACCAATTCCGTGCCGTGGACATCGAAGAGGTATTGGAAGAAACAGGGTTCATCGTTAAAGATGGAAATGGAGCAATAGACTGGACACGGACACGAGCAGTCAATGTCGGATTAGTGCATATTTTTATTAACTTAGCTGGACGCGAACCGAATGGAATTGTTGCTCCTGAAGACTATGAGTCAACGCAACGTGAACTCATCGCCGCATTGCATACCTACAAGGACGCAGAAACTGGGCGATATCCCTTTACGTTAGCAGTGACGCGGGCGGATGCGGAGATGTTTAACCTACACGGGGACTTAGTCGGCGATGTTGTCTACGCCCTTCGACCGGAGTTCGATGGTGCGCACGGCAAGCAGTTACCTTCGGTGAGTTTCGGTATCGGTGGACAGCATTCTACATTTATTTTATCGGGTGCCGGAGTCCGACAAGGGGTCGCATTACAGCGGCAGGTTCGGGTCGTTGATGTCACGCCTACGCTCTGTTATCTATTGGGGCTTCCGATGCCTAACAATGTGGAAGGTGGTGTTGTCTACGAGGCGTTAGAGGATCCAAATTGGCATTTGGCACTTCTATAAACATGCTAAAGAACACCCAAGCAAAACCCTTACAGGTTTAAAAGAGGACGAGAGAAGAACTTTTAGCACTCTATAAGTGCTCACCTATATTACAGTTCGCGCGCAATTCGTCTAAGGTGTATGTGTTGATGACTTCGTTTTTGGTCAACCATCCGCGACGGGCGACATTTAACCCAGATTGGCGGTGCGCGAATTGCCCGACAGCATGCGCATCGGTGTTGACTGACAGTCGGACCCCTGCTTTCTTTGCCATACGCACAAATTCAGGATCAAGGTCCAATCGATGCGGTGAGCCGTTGATTTCCAAAACTTTCTTATTTTCCGCGGCGGCTTCGATAATCTCCTCAAGATTTAATGAATACATTGGCCTGCGTCCGAGCATTCTGCCCGTGGGATGACCGATAATATTGACCAACGGGTTTTCGATCGCACGAATGATGCGCTGCGTCATCTCTGCTTCGGATAACGTAAAATGACTGTGAACACTTGCTACGACAATATCAAGTTGTTCCAAAACTTCATCAGGGTAATCCAGTTCGCCATACCGTCGGATATCTACCTCAGAACCTGCAAGGACTGTGATACCTTCAATCTCTGCATCCAATTCGCGAACTCGCTCTACCTGTTCCAGAAGCCGTTGCCGATCTAAGCCGTTTGCAACGACAGAGGAGACAGAGTGATCGGTGATAGCGAAGTATTCAAGACCTTCTGCTTTCGCCGCCGCCACCATATCTCGGGGCGTATGTCGTCCGTCACTCCAGTCGGTATGCGCATGTAAGTCGCCTCGTAAGTCGTTGAGCTCAATAAGGGTTGGCAAAGTGCCCGCCTTCGCCGCTACAATCGAGGCACCATCCTGTCGAAGTTCAGCGGGAATATAGGAAAGACCGAGTTTTTCGTATATTCCCTCTTCTGTCATACCGCGAGCTTCGTGCCAAAAACCAGTTGGGTTCAGAAAACTGTTATCGGGAAGTGCCTCAATGTGTGCATCTGTCGCGGTTGTCAAAAAAAGGGTTGCTTCATAGGTAGCGGCAGTACATAGATACACAGATACCGGAAAATCTCTATCAATAAAGAATTGAATCACGGATAGTGTGTCGCGCACATCACCTGTCGATTCGTGTTGGCTTGCTTCATTGTCCTGCAGATCTTGATAGGTTTGCCCCAAAGATCCGCTTTCGCTGTCATACGCGTACTGGATTTGGCTGCCCATTTTGAAAATGATCTGTGTCTGCGAAAAATGTTCAAGAAATGACTGTAACAGTGCAGGCACACCACTTTCAAATCGAAACGTTGCTTCATCTTCACATTCAACAATTAATGCTACACTTTGACAAACCTCTTCATGTCTTCGTAAATCACCAGTAAATTGGTAACGTTTTATCCAACCGTCATTTATTAATGGCATCAAATGATCGGAAATGTCTTGGGTAGTGGGTAAAATTCGCCAGAGCGGACGTTTGTTCCTTTGTTCTACCTGAAACGCCAAACTCTCGGTTATCATCTGGAGCGTTTTCCGTCCGATGCCCTTCACCTTTCTCATCTGTCCGCTTTCAATCAATTCCGAGAGATCATCAAGGTTTCTGACTCCGTGCTCCCGGTAGAATCTTCCAACGGTTTTTACGCCGACCCCTCGGAGATTGAGCAATTCGAGGATCTCTGTTCCCATTTCTGCGGTGAGTTCATCGTAAAATTTGCAGTGTCCGGTTTCCAACATTTCAACTGTCTTATCTTCAATGGCTTTCCCGATACCGGGTGTGGCTCGAAGTCTTTCTACCGCCTCCTTATTATAACCCAGTGTGCTTTGTTGGGAATCTTTGGAAGCCAATTCATCAGGGAATTCTTCAATTATATCGGCTGCCCGTTCATAAATCCGAGCGCGAAAATCATCTTCACCGCGAATTTGTAGGAGGTACCCGATCGCTTGAAATGCAGCACTAATCTCATGATTTGTCATTTTTTAACTATGGATTCCTTGTCTGCTCTCCATTTTACTACGAGCAGGTTTCTGAGTATTCTGAACATCTTTCTTAAAATACCCCAACTTGCTATCTAGGATTTCAAATACACGAACACCCTTTTTCAGAGAGACTCCTTCATTTTTGCGAAAAATTGGGTGTATTCCGTGTCGTTTTCGGTGCGAAGCTGCGCAACCTAACAGGTTATGCTACAGAACCGGCAACTCAGGTTGTAACTAAAAAAGCAGTTACGCAAACTTCCGCTGCGCGACAAAACCGGCAAGGAACCCAACTATCATTTCACCAACAACAATCGGAATGGAATGATAGATAGTAAGGAACCCAACTACGCCTAATTGAGATTGGAATATATAAAACATTCCGTAAAAACAGCCAAGACCACACAAAGCACCGAGACCACCCAGGAAAAGCCCATGAGTAACAAAAGGAACGAAGAGATAATGGCGGGTCATACCGAGGAGTTTCATGAGGATAATTTCCTCTGTGCGAGCGATCGCTGTTTTGTTGATAACAGAGCCGATAATGAACCAAATAATGACAACTGCTATTCCGATAGCGATGAGAGTTGTACGCTCTGAGTGGCGTAGACGATCCTTCAACTGCCCCTGTCCTGTCAAGAGCACATCCTCAATTTCGCTGTGAACTTTAATGTCCAACGCAATCTGTTCTAAAGTTTTACGTGTTATCAGGTCTTCGTCCACATAAATTTTGAGGGATGCTGGAAACGGATTTACGCCTCTATTTTCTGCGAATGCCTCCTTAATGAGGATACCCAAGTCTTGGAACTGGGTTTCACCGCGGGCACGGCTTTCTGATTTTGAGACATAATTGACAGCGAGCACCTGCCCATTTTTCTCTATTTGGCTCACCAAGGTGCGTCCGGCTGACTCATCAACGGTATCTCTTAGAAACGCGATAAGGGTAGGGGCATGGCTTTTAAACTCAGATTGCTGTGATATAAACGAGTGGTTCAGCAGTAGAGTAGCAAGTAAAACAGTGATGAAACCAATGCCGAAGAAACTCATCACGCTTGCACTACCGGCACGGGCTATATGGGATATGGCATTCTTAAGGTGATACCGCATTTTTATCCGATGGTTTTCAGTGCGGATTTTTTCGGGAGAAAAAATCCTTTCAGTTGTTAGTTTTCAGTGAAGACGCATGCGTTTAACAACACCTCAACTGACAACTGATAACCGAAAGGGCTTTCCGAGCTGCTAACCATTCCTCTGCGAACCGAAGACCGATGACGATTCAATGGAGGCCCCCATCCCGTAGTTCAATAATCCGCTTATTACATTTCTCAGCGAGGGTTCGGTCGCTCGTGGAGACGAAAATAGTCATTCCTTGAAAGTTAAGCGCGTCAAGAAGTGCCATCACCTCAAGCGAGAGGCGCAAATCTAAACCTTCAGTCGGAGCATCCGCCAGCAATAACAAAGGATTGTTGATAATTGCTCTCGCGATAGCAAGTCGTCGTCGCTCGTTACCAGATATTTCTGATGGGCGAGCCTCGTGGTGGTGATATAACCCCATCTGATTCAGGAGTTTATCGACATTTTCCTTAATCAATTGCGTTGGGGTCCCTATCAGTCGCTGTGGCAGTGCCAAATTTTCTCGAACCGTCTTGTTTTCTAATAACTTGAAATCTTGAAAGACGAGCCCAATCTTCTGCCGAAAATAGGGTAGACTGACTTTGTCCAATCTCGAAAGTTGTTGCCCAACTACACTCAGATCACCGCCTACTGGATCTAAATCCGCGTATAGCAGTCGTAATAGCGTTGTCTTACCAGAACCACTTGGACCGACAAGAAACACAAACTCTCCGCGCTCCACGCGAAAACTCACCTTCTCGAGCACACTAAGTTCGCCATAACTGAAACTGACCTGGTGCAACTGTATCATTTTTTATTTTCATTTATGAAGTATAGTCACATTCTGATACCTGACAGGCAAGACGCGTAGTTACGACATCACTACCTTTCGCTTTTCTTGTCTTCTCAAGAAGAAAGGGCGCATTGCATTTGGGACAAGGCTCCGGCACAGGTTTATCCCACGTCGAGAACTCACATTTCGGATAGTTGCTGCAGCCATAAAATACTTTTCCACGGCGGCTACGACGTTCACCCAGGTAACCGCCACAATCAGGTGCTGGACAGTCAATCCCCATTGGAATTGGCTTCGCATTTTTGCACTTTGGGTATCCGCTACATGACAAAAATTTTGCCCCGACGCGGCTTACTCTAACAACCATCGGTTCACCGCACTTATCACACGCAATGTCGGTTGGTTCAGGTGCCGCGGTAGGGGCCTCATCTACGGCTGTTAAACGTTTGATATTTTGGCATTCTGGGTAATTGGCGCAGCCCAGAAACCGCCCATATCTACCCCACTTAACAACCATATTGCCCCCGCACTTTTCACACTTTTCATCCGATTGCTCTTCCATCGCCTTTCGGGCTTCATACATCCTGTCAGGGGCTTCCTTGAGAGCGGTTTGGAATTCAGGATAAAATTGCCCTAACGTCTCTACCCACTTAATCTGGCCATCTGCGATAACATCAAGTTGCTCCTCCATTTTTGCTGTGAATTCTACATCAACGATGTTGGGAAATCCGTGTTTCAGGAGTTCGTTCACGAGTCTTCCAACATCTGTGGGCAAGAGCCTTCCACGTTCTTTGGTTACATATCCTCTGTCCTGAATCGTTGATAGAATAGAAGCGTAGGTACTGGGACGTCCAATCTCTTTGGCTTCCAGCATCTTGACGAGCGTGGCTTCACTGTAACGGGGTGGTGGTTGCGTAAAGTGTTGTTTCGGCTCTAATTTGCGAAGGTTGAGTGTTTGCCCTTCTTTAACGTCCGGTAAATTAATCGCCTCTTCATCCGAGCCACGTTCATCAGTGGCAGGATCATCCTTACCTTCCATATAGACGCGCCGAAATCCTTGGAATTTCATAACTGAACCGGTGGCGCGGAAGAGATAAGTACCCGCTTGGATGTCAATTGTTGTGCCATCGAAAATAGCCGGATTCATCTGACTCGCTATAAACCGCATCCAAATGAGTTCGTAAAGTCGAAACTGGTCATTACTCAAATATGGTCTCAAGTCTGCAGGGGTTCGTAAAGGTAGGGTGGGACGGATGGCTTCATGAGCGTCTTGCGCGCCTCTTTTGCCACGGTAATTAACAGCACGATTGGGTAAATATTCTTCTCCAAACGTTGTTTTGATGTACACTCGCGCCGCCTCGAGAGCTTCTTGGGCAACCCGTGTCGAATCAGTCCGCATATAGGTAATGAGTCCGATCGATCCCTCGTTTCCAATCTCCAGTCCTTCATAGAGTTGCTGGGCGATGGACATCGTCTTTTTCGCAACAAAACGGAGTTTCCGAGACGCTTCCTGTTGTAAGGTACTCGTGATAAACGGAGGAACAGGTCTCTGTTTCCGTTCCCGCTTTTGGACTTTTTCAACAAGATACGTCTGTGTTTTTGCATCTACAGCGAGTTCTTTGGCACGCGCTTCGTCTATACGGAACCCGTAATTATTAATTTCGCCCTTCTTTTTTCCGATTTTATGTAACTTTGCGGGGAAGAGATATTCAATCTCTGTTGGTGTGAGTGTCGCTGTGAGCGTCCAATATTCTTCGGGTTTAAACGCCTCAATTTCAGCTTCACGTTCACAAGTAAGCCGTACTGCGACGGATTGAACCCTCCCAGCACTGAGCCCCGGTTTGACGCTGCGCCACAAGATAGGGCTAATCTGGTACCCGACGAGCCGATCCAAAACGCGCCGCGCTTGTTGGGCATCAACGAGTGCCATATCAATGTCGCCAGGTTTTTGGATTGCTTCTAAAATTGCGTTTTTGGTGACTTCGTTGTAGGTTATCCGGTAGATTGGCTTTTTCGCCTTTTTGAGTTCCTCAGAAAGATGCCAACAGATAGCTTCACCTTCGCGATCTGGATCCGCTGCCAGATAAATATTGTCAACCTTACGTGCTTCGCTTTGGAGAGATTTTACGACCTTTCCTTTTCCTCGAATCAAGACATATTTGGGAGCAAAGGCATTCTCAATATCGACACCGAGTTCCTTTGGTGGGAGGTCGCGGATATGTCCAACGGAGGATTCAACAATGTAATCCCTACCTAAAATCTTTTTGATGGTCTTCGCTTTCGCCGGGGATTCAACAACGACGAGTGATTTTGGCATGTTTAATTCCTATTTTATGTATATTTAAATTGCTAAGGGCACCGGTATGATATACTTGGTTTTCAACCCGCAGTGTTAGCAACTCTCGCCGGATGCGAAATGTGTAAGGGGCAATATACGGAAGTAGATTTCTCCCACATCACGCAATTGTGTCACAATTACACATTTTTATTAACGTCCATCGTTATTAACGGTTTCATGTCCCGTTCATTCGCTGATTTGCAATATCAATCCACAAATTCTATTTTCGGATGGGGAAGAAAAGAGAAGACAGCTCCACGCATTTAGGAAGCGAAAGAAATCAAATCTATAAGCATCTGACGCATATCCGCGCGGTGAACGATCGAGTCAATGAATCCATGCTCCAGCAAAGACTCTGCTTTTTGAAAGTTTTCGGGAAGTTCCTCACGGAGGCTGGCAACGGCTAATGGACCCGCGAAACCGATTCGTGCCCCTGGCTCAGCGATAATCACGTCGCCGAGCGAAGTATAACTGGCGGTCGCACCGCCAAACGTAGGATCGGTGACAACGGAGATATAAAAAACGCCAGATTTGGCATATTCAGCGCAAGCGGCAGCGGTTTTTGCCATCTGCATTAAAGCGAGCGCGCCTTCTTGCATCCGCATCCCGCCACTCACGGAGACAATCACTAACGGCAATTGGTTCTCAAGTGCGCGTTCAATACATCGAGTAACCTTTTCGCCGATGACAGAACCACACGTGCCACCTATAAATCCGACATCGCCAATCGCAATAGAGGTTGGATACCCTCCGATATTCGCTATTCCGGAGAGCATTTCGGATTTGAGTCCTGTTTTCGCAACATCTCTCTCCAGTTTTTCAGGATATTCTGGAAATTCCAGTGAATCAATAGAGTAGAGATTGGCATCGTACTCCTCAAAACTATCCGCGTCTATGATAAGGTTGAGTCGTTCATGAGCACGCATATAGTGATGGTAATCACAGTGTGGACAGACTTTGAGATTTTTAGCGAACATCTCTGCCGCAAGTTGCGCAGCGCAATTTCTACATGAGATTGTTTTTGAAGTTTCGGACATTTTTTAATTGATAGGGCGAGGTTAGGAACCTCGCCAGCAAAAATCATCCTACAAATTTCGGTATTATAGTAGATTCCATAATTACTTGGACACTTGTAGCGTCGTGTGGACTCTGAAGTTATCTGTTCTGATGACACCGCCTAACAGGCTATGCTACAAGTGGAAATTTATTGTCTCTACTATAAGCCTATCTTAACGTCCTGTCTTGAGGCGGCTCCAAGTTGTAGAGAGTTTCCCTGCTGCTTCAACAGCGAGTGCATCCACACCCTGCTCCATGAACGTATTGATTTCTTCCTCGCTCAAGGCACGGTTCCAGAGACGGACTTCGTCAATAATGCCCGCGAAGACATAATTGAGACGTTCACAATCCTGTCCGATCCGCCACGGATCGTCGTTGGCTGCAAGTTTGCCAGGGACATCCCCTTCAGCTTCTTCCTTGCCATCAATGTAGATTATACCCTTCTTAGTGTCGTTGGTGAAAGCCACATGGATAAATTTCTCAGTGTCAGGCAGACCGGTCGAAATATCGTTACGACCTGCTTCGGTTTCAAAACGGAGTTTGAAGGTGCCGCCTTCACTAAACAATCCGTATTGGACTCTACCACCACACCCACCGTGAACGGATTTACCGACAATCTGGCGCGTACCGTTCCAATGTTCGGCGTTGATCCACGCCATAAATGTCATTTCATCCACATTTAACTTCGGAGTACTTTCGACGGTGACGAACACGTCGCTGCCTTCACCGCCAAATTCCAATGCCTTCCCGAATTTGCCATCGACCCACTTCGGGTTGTCAATGACACCGTTATGCTTGTTTCCGCTCAGATCTTCCGCTTCTTCACCCTTACCTTCGTCATAAGGGTGATATACTACCAAGCCGTCCAAAAAGTCTTCTGGACCGACAGACATAACGAAGGGTGTTACCATCAAAAGCAGTGCGATGGATAAACAAATAGCCAATTTCATCAAAATCTCCTCCCTATAAGTAAAGATTAAGGTATTGTAACGCAAGTTGCTACTCACAAGATTTTAGGCATCCCGTCCTATTTTTCATTGAAAAACGTTCAGGATCCGCAGCATTTCGTAGCGTAGGAGACCGTGGGTCTCCTGCGCGCTTAAGCCGCACACCCTAACAGGTTATGCTACAAGCTGACAACTTAGGTTATTGTAACAAACGGAAAAACATCTGTCAAGAAAAAACAAAAGTGACGGTCAGCTATCAACTGTCAGCATTCAGCAGGAGACCAAATTTGGATGGTTGTTGGGTATCAGGCGTTCAAACCGAGTTGATCGCTCAACTCCATCAGTCGTCTATTAATTCCTGTTTTATCAATCCGATTGCCATCTATAAACTCTTGGTATGGTGGCAACAGTCCATCTGGTATCATGATGCGGGAATTCGCCTCTCGCAAAGCTAACAATCCCATGAAAAGCTGCATTTCCGGTGAGTAGTCGGGTATGAAGTCCTCCAGTGCCTGACGGAGATCGGCATCTGTGAGAGTTTCGCGTTGATTGCGTCTCGCGATGTTATTTGCACGTTGAACAATCATAAACAGGTCCCGTGAAGTCAACCCATCGGTTGCTGAATCTCCGACAAGTGCCCGGAAGTTGAGTTGATCGACGGCTTGTCCTTGACAGAATATCTTTAAAATTTCTATTCTCCCTTCAGCGATTGGCGGCAGCATAATTAATTTGGTGTCGAAAATACCATATCGTCGAAAAATCTGCGGCATTAAGTCTGGACGACTTGATGCTCCTACCCATATCACTCTGCCGTGCAAAGATGGATCGCTGATAGCATTCACGAGGCTCTGTGGGAAGGGTTGCTGTTCTTCTATATGTGTTGCGGTTCGTGGGGATGCCTGTTCGATTTCATCCAAAAAAACAACCGTGGGGGATATCCCTCGGATAAAATTAATAGCGGCATTTAGATTCCGCTCATAAGTGTTCCCATTCTCATTGATATTTACCGTTATCTCGCCGACCTGACTGGCATAGCGCAGTTGGACAAACGTCATGTTTGCTTCACCTGCGAGCAACTTCGCAGCGTAGACCTTACCGGTGCCGGGAGGCCCCAAGAAAAGCATACCTCGCGGCACGCGCCGGAGATCCCGATTCCTCATTCCCTCCGCAATATCCTTAATTGTCCACATTGCATACCAGCCATCAGCAGAGGCATTCGTATAGGTTTCACCGAGTTCAAGAACTCCCTGGCTAAAAGTCTTAATGCTCTCACGTCGGTATTGCACAAGCGGTTCACCGCCTACTTTTTGCCGGGCAGACTCCGCTTGTTTCACAACATCATGAATACCGAACAAATTGAGTCCTATCGTCTCGCGTGCAAGGGACTCCCTGTCAGGTTTGCTTCCAAGGCTTGCCCGCATTTGCGACGGCAGATCCGAGATGTCATGAAGATATTCAATAAAATGGCGACGTTGCTCCCAGTTTGGAAACGGGATTTCTATCAGAGGGATCTCTGGATTCACGGTGAGATATGGATGGATGTCAAACGTGTTGTGCGTGAGGAGCAGAATGATGTGTTTCCGCTTTCGGATTTCCAAGTCGGATGCCCAATTTTGCATCTGGTTGAAAAAACGTTGCAGATCATCGTTAGACGCACTGCTCAGCGAAGGATCGTTTGGTGCGAGTTGCTCCAGAAAATTGATAACCAACCCAACCCTCGCTCTGTCTTGCCGGAAGAGACGATTCAATCTCTCTGTCAACTCCTCAGAAGGTGCCGGATCTATGTGCATGAACGGGTCTTCGTGAGGTTTATCGAACGCCAAAGTAGCATTAATTCTGCGGCGTGCGACCTGCGGATCGACATCATGCTCATCCAGATCCGCGTCTTCAACTTCCCGGAAATGCCGAAGCGTCTGAAGCCATGTCGCTATACTCTGGAAATGAAAAGCACCCATTTTCTCGTATTTCGGGACAATTTCCAGCATTTTTTGGGTCGATCGCCATCGCCCGATATTAGGTAGATAGATACCTTGTGATGTATTATATCCCATGATGAGTTCACAGTCCAACACATTGAGTTGCTCCATGAGATACTGATGGGTTGGCAAGTAACCGTAAACATCATCGTATAGCAGGTCTTGAACGTTAAAGTGAAGGAGAAATTGGTGGGCAGATCCGGCATCGTAGTGTCTTTTTATCTGTTCCCAAAACATTTTTTTCTCCGCTATCTGTTATATTTTTTCGTGAGCAGGTGTAATTTCAGGTAGGAAAAAGAAAAAGGTAGGCGCGCGTGGGAAGCACGCCTACGATGTTTTAATGAGCAGCTTTGATGTTGCCCCAAGTGGTCGATAATTTCGCACGAGGATCAACAGACACACTCACGCTTTGTAGACGATCAATTTCGTCAGCACTCAAAGCACGGTTCCAGAGAGAAACCTCGTCTATCAAGCCCGCGAAGACATAATTGAGACGTTCACAATCCTGCCCGATCCGCCACGGGTCGTCGTTGGCTTTCAGTTCACCCGGCACTTCGCCTTCCGCAACCGCTCCAGCGTTGATGTAGATTGTTGCTGTTTCACCATCGTTGGTAAAAGCAACGTGAACCCATTCCTCTGTCGCTGGAAGATCAGTTGTGATATCAGCTCTACCGCCTTCGGTTTCAAAACGAAGTTTGAAAATCCCACTTTCGCTAAATAGACCGTATTGTGTTCTACCCGCACATCCACCGTGAACGGATTTACCAACAATCTGGCGAGTGCCGTCCCAGTGGTCAGCGTTAATCCATGCCGCAAACGTACATTCGTTCACGTTCAAAACATCTGTGCTTTCAACGGTGACGAACACGTCGCTGCCTTCACCGCCAAAGCGAAGAGCACCACCCATTCTTCCGGAATCCCAGTTAGGATTGGAAATTTCACCATCATGTCCGTTACCGCTCGCGTCTGAAGCGAGTGAACCTTCCCCCTCATCGTAAGAATGATGTAGGATAAGCCCATCTGTGAGAGCCGCCGAGACGGTCGGTGTGAATAACATAGAGAGTGCTATCAAGAAGCACACAATCCCAAAACGTGAGAGTGTGCGAGTCAATATTGCGTTTTTCATGTTCTGCCTCCTATGAGAAATATAATACATTATAGCAGAAGCTCCGTGATTCTGTCAAAGGAAAACAACCGCAAACCAGCAACCCCCAGTTTTCGATTTTATCTTGACAACCGAATGGAATACTGCTAAAGTGAAGCCCAAATACATCACACCAAAAGGGTCCATCAAACTTCAACTCAGAGGCGAGAGGGAATTGAAACAGAACGACTGAAAAATCAAACATTAAAGATATGAAAAGAGCACGGGGCGATTTAACCCGAGGGAGTCTCCTAAGACACCTGCTACGGCTGTCTGGACCGATAATACTCAGTTACATGCTTCAAGAGGCATTCAACATCGTTGACATGATCTTCGTTGGAAGACTCGGTGCTGGCGCGATAGCGGCTGTTGGAGTGAGTGGGAACTTAATTCGGTTAATCGGGGTTTTCTCGCTTGGTATTTCAACAGGAGCCGGGATTATGGTGGCACAGTATCTCGGAGCAAGGAACCTCGCACAAGCCGAACACATCGCCATGCAGTCAGTCCTGTTAGCTGTTTTTTTTTCTATCGGCGTAACCCTCGTCGGTTACCCCTTGGCTGAGCAAGGTCTACTCGCCGTTCGGATGGTAGATCCGGAGGTACTCAGGCTCGGCACTACTTACATGCACATCATTCTCGCTGGTATTAGTACGATGTTCGTGTCGATGACGCTCGGCTCCGTCTTTCGCGCCGGTGGCGATACAATCACTCCAATGGTGGTGCTGATTTTCTCAACGTTGATTAACATTGTGCTTGATCCATTATTGATTTTTGGTTTATGGGGATTTCCGAAACTGGGAGTGGCAGGTTCGGCGTATGCGACGCTTATCGGGCGCGGGGCGAGCGTAATTATTCTACTTTATCTCTGTTGGAGTGGACGTGCCCCTGTTTCATTTCGGAGCGTCCGGTATCAGATAGATCTGGTGGAGATGCTTGACATTTTAAGACTTGGCGTTTACAGTTCTATGCAAGGGTTTTGGCGGCATATTTCGAGACTCGGTTTCCTGTGGGTCATCGGCCCCTATGGTAAAACCGTTGTAGCGGCATATACGATCTGCATGCGGCTTCGGATCCTCGTGATGAATCCCGGCTTCGGAATTGCCAATGCTGTTGTTCCTTTGGTTGGGCAGAATTTAGGTGCGAATCAGGTAGAACGTGCCGAAAGATCAACGCGAGTGGCGAACCTTTTAGGTGCCGCGATCATGGCAGTCATCGGCATCGTTTTTTTCCTTTTTCCACAGACATTCATCCGGATTTTCACACCGGAAGTGGATGTTGTTGAGATCGGTATCGTTTATCTACGGTTTCTGTCCCCGACGTTTGGGTTCATCGCCTTTTCGCTCATCTTGGGAAGAGCACTCAACGGTGCGGGAGACACCTTCTCTCCTATGGTGATTACGCTTGCGGCTCAGGTCATCATCGGTTTGGGACTCGTGATTTTGCTTTCACACTTCATCGGACTCAATGGTGTCTGGTCAGGGATCGCCCTCTCAAACGTTGTGCAAGGCATAGCAATGTGGTTTTGGTATAGTACTGGAAGGTGGAAGGCAATAAAACTTGTTTCTTAATTTATGCCCCTTGGACACCGCTCCACTGTGTTACGCAGTCTCGCAATAAAATTCGGCTCTTCTTAAATGGCATAATCTTTCTTTGCTGGACGTTTGGAGAGATGCACAGATGCCCAAAATTTACACTTGTAGCATCGCCTGTTAGGCGGTGCCATTAGAACATAT
>RKRR01000117.1 GCA_007571305.1 Candidatus Poribacteria bacterium
TGGCAATTCCAACGACTGACCTTCCGATTTTCTTTCTTACGGGCGACCGACTTGCTTTCACAGTGTGGACAGGTAGGCATTCCTTTCCACCGGACTGTTTCAAGGTATCTAACGCAAGCCTCACTGTTCGGAAACGAACGAGAAACTTGCATGATATTCATTGACTTTCTCCTTGATAATATTCTATCAAGAATAGCCAATAAAGTCAATGATAATGCGGGTTCAGAGCCGATTTTAACAACTAAAAAACGGAGGAAATTATGACACCTAACACCCATCATCCTCACCTAGAAATGATATTTGAGATAAGCGATAAATATCTCAAATCGGTGTTTGATGAAAAGACTTTAACAGAGTTTAGAACGAACTGTTTGCACACTATTCGTGGTGATAGAGATTCGACTATAGAGCAATATATCGAATCATACTATGACTTGGTAAAACATGAATACCAAAGCCAATATCCCTCTGCCGATCTGTCTTTGAATGATTCAATCCTTTCTGAACCTCATGTTCCAAAGGTCTTGTGGGGCAACTGTTTAGACTTTTTGCAACACATGAATAGTGAAAGTATCCAGTTAATGATTACTTCTCCGCCATATTACAACGCTAGGGATTATTCACAGTGGGAAACATTAGATAACTACTTAGATGAAATGTCATTGATTATCAAGGAATGCTATAGGGTGCTAGATAATCACCGTCCCTTTGTTTTCAATGTTGGCGACATATTCGATAACGATAACAAACACACAAATCATCTTGGGGAAAACGCCGAATACCTTTAGGTGCATACTTCATGATGATATTTGAAGATCACGGTTTCCAATTTGTGGATGACTTCATCTGGGACAAAGGTGAGGTTCAGACCCAACGGCATAAAAATGGAAACCGACCTTACCCTTTATATCAATATCCAATCAACTGCTATGAGCACATTTTTGTTTTCTACAAACATCGGTTAGATAACACGCTTTATCCATGTCCAGTCTGTGGATGCTTGAAAGTCAATGGGAATGCGTACTCCGGAGTAGGGGTCAAATCTTGGGAATGCAAGAATTTAGACTGCTTTGAACGATCGGCAGGCAATCGCGGGAAACGCTTTTCAGCCCGGACCCAGTTAATGACAGGCTTGCAACGAACCGAAAATGTTGTTGGTGAGGATCTGCTGCACAAGTGGCGCCGCGATGTTGTCAAACTTGCACCAGTCATCAAGATAAACAGCAAAGGACAGAATATTCTTGGACATACAGCACCCTTCCCTAAGGAAATTCCCGAATACGCAGTGAGAGTGTTCACAGGCGTGAATGAATCCGTTCTTGATCCTTTTGCAGGTGCATTCACGACGACAATAGAATCATTTCGTCAAGGGCGGAACAGTATTGGCATAGAACTCAATCGGACGATGTTTAGAGATGCCGTGTTAACAAGGTTTTCCAATGCGCTTGGTATGAGACCGAAAGAGGTGGAACGTGAATGGAGGATATAGCGAGGAAGTCAACGAGTTTCAACTGATAAAGGTGTAAGGCTGTTCTCACGGGGTACATACAAATAAGCATTCCGACCCTTGAAGTATTGGGCGTAGACGTTCTGCCAATCGCTATTTGTGAGTTTCCACCGGGGTGCGGGCCCGAGTTTGAAGTAGACGATGTCGGCTTCTTGGAGATTCTTAAACGGATAATCGCCAATCGGCGCGCCTCGGTGTTGCGCCACGAAAATAACTGCGTTGTGAATATCTTGCTCTGCTACCATCGGTGGCAGTTTCTGATAGACAGGACTCCAATTCTGGTACACCTTCCCAATACGGACGTAACTCCACACGATATTGACGCTCAGCAATAGAAAGCATATCCCGATACCAATCGCAAGTCCGCGTCTTTGGAAGGGTTTGAACCATTCATAGAGGATGAATATTCCGCGCGCTGCCAACGGGATGAATCCAAGAAATGTTGACTCGGTGTAATAGCGAGCATTCACAGGCGTGAATCCCCACGTCGATCCCTCAAAGTAGAAGAAGGCGTAAAGCAGCAAATTGGCGACGAGTAGGACAAGGCAGAATACATCGTATCTGTTGCGCGAACTGTGGAAGAAGGGTATAAACACCAGACACCAAGGCAGAATTAACGGCACAAAGGCGATAAACCACGTCACTGATAATTCTATGTCTTTCAATAAATCGTGGTGGTAACTTCCCCAACCAAGCGCGTTGAAACTGATGCTTGGAAGGATGTGTTGCCAAGTTCTTTCAATCGCCCATGCCGGTGTAAAAATACGTGCCTGTTCAAGATCGGGTTCATAGCCTTCCATCCGAGGACCGAAACCGATTTTGTCATAGGGTTGCGCGACCGTATGTGTGAACATGAACGGATCTTCTGTGAAATGTGTGTTCCACGACATACACACGCCAAGCATTACAACAAATGGAATAAAGAAGAACCCTAACCGTTTCATTGTGGAGGGCAACGCCTGCACTGATTCGTGTCGCTGTTGCCATTGGGTGAACAGATGGTAAATTGTGAGCCCTCCGCCGACAACACCAAAGACGACCGCTGACAGCGGACGTGTATTAAACGCGTATCCCAACGCAAACCCAGAGAGAAGCGGGTAACCAATCCGTGCGAGAAGCGAGGCATCGTCTTTGCAATTCAACGTCCTAAGGAGTGTAAGGAGATAAAGCGAAAGATAGAAACGACTGACAGGTTCACTGAACCACGTCGAACCCATCCCAAGCGTTGCTGGCGACATGAGCGCGAGCACCGCGGCAATGAGTGCTATTCCGGGATGGACGTTCCCATATATCTCTTTCACAAAAAGGTAGAGAAGCAGCAACGCACCCCCCGTTGCAAGTGCGGGAATTAACCACGGGGCGTTGATAAATACACCGAACATCAGCATCAAGGCGTTCCCAAATGGGTATTTTGAATACCATTTACCGTTGAGAATATTGATATGTGGAGAAGAAGAGAACCCGTGTTCTGGGGGCTCGGGCACCGAGAGTCTACCTTCAGCGAATAGTTTTGCTTGGAATAGATACGAAACAGTGTCGGGTTCAAAGTAGGAGAACTGGAAGTAGATACCGCATAGAAGTACCGATAGCAGTACACCGAGTATAGAGATGATGAAAATAGGTTTAATTTTCATTAAGTAACCCAAGTTGCTGGTTTGTAGCATAACCTGTTAGGTTGTGCATTTTAAGCACGCAGGAGATCCACAGCGGACGCTACGAAATGCCTCTGAATCATGAAACCATTTCAGTGAAAATGGGAACTGTTTATATTTCACCTAAGGTGTATTGGTGTGGTGCTTCCCGAATACGTTTGACGAGGTATTGCCACGTCCATTCGCTTGCTTTTCCGATATCTATAAGTGTACCTTCTTTTAGGTATCCTTTTTGCTTATTGACTCTACGGAGTTCAGGAAGCGTCATGCGGTTACTCTTTTCAAGATTACAGGGTTTGCATAAGAGTGCACGGTTATTTATGTGATGCTGTCCGTAGTCAGCCTTTCCACTTTTGGGGTTAATATGGTCAAGTTCCAGATAGCGCGGGTCAGGTGCTTCAAAATTACAACCCCAACAGTAAGGGCCAAACCGCTCAATGAGAATCTGGTGTATTTCTGCCCGAGTCATTTGAAATTCTTCGGTAATTGGCAGGACAGGTGGCAAAGTGTCTGCTGCAGTTTCTTGATTATCCGTGCGTGTAGGGGGTTCGGTTCGGTAGTGCATTTCATAACGTTGCATTTGCTTGTCAAGCCATGTTTTATCTATTGCGTATTTCTCGAGCCGTTCTCGTTCTTTCCGGTTAATTCCCATCAGGCGTGTGATAATGTGATAACGTGCATCTTTCCTTCTATCAATACCTATCCAACGACGGTTAAGGTTATTAGCGGCGATAATAGTTGTTGCACACCCACAGAACGGATCTAATACAATGTCTCCCTCGTTGCTACTGGCTTGGATGATGCGTTCATAAAGAGCAAGTGGCTTTTGATCGGGAGAACCAGTGCGTTCATCATCCTTACCTTGCATTGTTAATCCCTTCTCAGTCCAAAGATTTCCAATAGCGACCCCCGGATGGGTGTCAAGATAAACCTTTTTCACAATACCTTCACGATACTTGCGGCCACGCGGTATTGAATAGTGTCTCCCTTTTTCATCGACATGTTTATATTCCGATCTAATAGTATTTTCCGATAACGGCCGGAATATACCATTGAAAGTATACGTCTTTCCAACAGAATAGAAAAGTATGGTGTCATTCTCCGTAGTGAATTTTCTTTTGGCTGTGTTTTTATGTCCACCATACTTTTTCCACACAATCTCGTTCCGAAAATTGTTTTTTCCGAATATCGCATCCATCACCAGTCGGATATAGGCATTGGCATTGTGATCACAGTGTAGATAGATGCTACCCGTATCTTTTAGAATACGGTGCATTTCAAGCAGTCTGACACTCAGGAAGCAGAGAAATGCCGCGGTGTCTTCGCCTTGTACAACTTTTGTAGTTTCAATGACCTGATAGAGTGCGGGATGTCCATCTTGGATAGTTTCAAGCCATTTCGGATGAACTTCATTCCACTTCCATTGGTCAGGGAGTTTGTCTGTATCTCCATATTTCCAATTATCAACATAGAACCCAGCGGAACCGCTTCTGTTTCGTTTGGTATTAAAGGGTGGATCTGTCGCGATGAGGTCTATGCTGTTGCTATTAATTCCACGAAGGACTTCTAAATTGTCCATTTCGTAGAGGGTGTTAGCGATGTCTTGTATCATGAAAGGTACCACTGATTGCAAAAAAATTTGACATTTGCTTCCTAACAGGGTATAATATCATTAAATTCAATTAAAATCATAAAAAATAATGTTTGACGCTATCACATTTAATGTAC
>RKRR01000195.1 GCA_007571305.1 Candidatus Poribacteria bacterium
ATGTTCGCTTGTGCTATTAGATAACTTCAGAGTTCACACGACGTTACAAATGTCCAAGTAATTACGGAATCTACTCTAAGCACGCAGGAAACCAACGGTCTCCTACGCTACGAAATGCTGCAGATCCTGAGCGTTTTTCAATGAAAAGTAGCAGATAAATCTCTAAAATTGTGGAAGTAGCAACTTGGGTTATCGTAAAATCTGGAAGTATGTGGATGCCTGAAAAATACAAAACGCCTCTTCTTTGCTATCATCAGTGCTTCAGTGGGAAAAACTATAAAATCCACACAGCCATCTGTCCCGCATCGCGATTGCACCAGGCGTAATATGGAATTGCCATAACGTCTGTACGCTTCAAATCTGGTTTTGAACGTAGATAGAGATTATCTCCCCAGTCGGAGGCATCAAGCACTGTGCCTGTCCCACGGATAAGGGTAACACCCCCTAAGAGTTCACTATCGAACGTTGCTTCTAAGGCAGTATCATCAGCCATCGACAACGTCTGGAAAATCCCATCGGGGTTATCTGCATCCTCGAAGCAGTAGACCAGGGGACCCCGACGCAGCGCAAATCTTCCGAGATTCTCTTTAACAAGTGGATGCGCGTAAACCCGCTCAATTGGCATAGCAAGGGTCAAGTCGACAGTATCTTTTTCATGCCAATGCCGCTCAATTGAGAGGTACCCGTTAGCGTTCGTTTCTGGCTTCTGAACTGCCCCATTGACGTACACTTCGAACGCGTCACACCACGCCGGGATGCGTAAATTTAATCCGAATGTTACTGGCGTTTCCGGTTCCACCGTTATCTTGACATCACCTGACCACGGATAATCCGTTTCTTGGGTCACTTTTACTGAAACATCTCCGGCAACAGTTGCGTCGGCAGTGCCACCGATGTATAGATTCACCCATACACCTTTGTCCGATTCGGCATAGGCGTACTGTCCGACAGATGCGAGAAGCCTCGCGATATTCGGCGGGCAACAGGCACAGCCAAACCACTCGTGCCGATGCCGACCCCCAGGGCTTGCTAGTGGATTCTGATAGAAGAACCCCGTGCCATCGAGCGAGATTCCTGAGAGCGCACCATTGTAAAGTGCGGTCTCCAATACATCAACAAAGCGTGACTCCCCTCGTAGCAAAAACATTCGGTGTGCCCAAAATATCAGTCCAATAGACGCACATGTTTCAGCATAGGCAGAGACGTTCGGTAACTCATAGTCGTTTGTGAAACCTTCGTTATGTCCAGAAGGCCCCACACCGCCGGTGACATATAAACGTTTCTCTGTTACGTTTCGCCAAAGTGCTTCCAGAGCGTTTATGATTCCAGTATCGCCTGTCTCATGAGCAATGTCGGCTGCGGCACTGTAGAGATACATTGCACGCACGGCGTGTCCAACACACTCTGTCTGCTCCTGTATTGGGAGATGTGCTTGTGCGTAATGACCCTCAAATTTCCCATCGCGTGTGAAGTGGTGTTGATACGCCTCGAGTCCACCGGGAATGTCCGGATTCTCTAATTCCTTCTCGAAGACCGAGGGAGAATGTCCACGTCGGGTGACAAAGTATTCCGCGAGTGCCCAGTAACGTGTTTCGCCTGTAACACGCGCCAACTTCACGAGCGCGAGCTCGATCCCTTCATGTCCGGGCAATCCGTCTCGTTTATTGGGTCCAAAAATACTGTCGATGAGATCTGCGAATCGGCATGCAACGTCAAGCAGAATACTCTTTCCGGTCGCTTGATAATGTGCAACGGCTGCTTCAAACAGGTGTCCAGCACAGTAAAGTTCGTGCATAATGCCGAGATTTTGCCATCGCTTTGTTGGCTCAACCAGCGTAAAATAGGAGTTCAGATAACCATCAGACTGTTGACTTGCTGCGATCTTTGCGATGACCTCATCCAGATCCGGTTCCCATTCTGGGTTCGGATGCGTTTGAAGCGTATACGATGCCGCCTCTACCCATTTGTGGACATCGGAATCGTTGAAGAAGATGCCTTCAAATTCACCAGACATTAACCCAGCGGCTTTCGAGAAGTTATCTATTCTACCAGTTGTTTGGCACTGCGCCAATTCATGTGGGATCGTTGCCTCGGAATTCGTTTGTTGCCGAGGTGCCCAAAACCGATCATTGATCGTAACAGCCGTGAAGGGAAGAGCTCTCAAAATTTTATCCTTGTTCTAATTGAGGTGGTGGCAGGCTAAGGTGTACTGTAACTCAGGTGAGTGTGGAATTAGCGGCTTCTTACGCTAATTCCTTGGAACGTTTCTGTAGGTAAGTATCTGCCTAACACGTTCTGAACATCTATTTCCGAAAGTTGTTGTGGGGTGATTAAAACACATTTATTTCGTGAAGTCTTACTCCAAGATACCTCAAAATCCGTGTAACTCAATCGACGTTTGGTCGAACTATTCGGATTTTGAAGTGATACTTCGCCCAGCTGGTCGTTGTAGTCAGGGAGCGATAGAATCTCCGGGCTTCGTCCTTGCAATTGAATCATTACGATAGGGGGCCACCCTTTCGCAATAAATGCCTTTAAGACATCAAGCGAACAGTTGGAGATAATGGCAACATGCTGTACGGTCCCACGGGTTGTTGCGTAAAAATCATCAAGTCCACCTCTGCTGCCAACGCGCGGGGGTTCCTTGAAGGCGTTTCTGACGTAAGGCAGTCTTTGTAATTGGATGGTAGCACTTTCAGGTAAGCTGGCTTGACTTTGTTCGGATTGTGGTCTCGTGTTCCTCTCGGCAGCGGCAAGTGCCGTTTCAGGGACGTGGTACTGCCCTTGAGGCGGCGGACCACAACTGATTGCCAGAAACACGAACACCAGTGAGGAGACACAAATTTGCACCGTTGGATATGACGAACCCGCAAGCAGTGATTGACGAAATTCCCTTATATAAGACAGATAATATTTCATAGTTCATTCCTCCTTACATATAGAAACGGGCGGTGTCGGATATGGTTTACGTATCGTTTTTAATCAATCTTGACTGCGACCTCCCGTTTTTCCTTCCATGATTCCACAATAGCTTCAGTAATCCTTAACGCTTGCAGACCATCTCTCCCCGTTGGGGCAGGTGACCGGTCGGCGAGTAAGTCATCAACAAGGGCAGCTACCCGCAAGGCAAATGTTCCATTAAACGCAAGTTGTTCATCTCGAAAAATAGAGGGACGGTATTCTTCGACGATCTGGTTGTCCCGTCTCATCAAAGTTGCTCGTGTGAGGACATTATCGACGACGAGTTCGCCATCGGAACCGCAGATTTCGAGTCGCTCAATTGGATGGATGAAATCGCTATCCCAACTCGCCATCAACGTAGCGACTGCTTCTGTTTCATAACGAAAGGAGATGGCCATGCTGGTATAACAGGCATCTTCACCCTCACGTGCTTCATGTTGTCGCGGCTTCGCCATTTGGACACAAACAGCGATAATTTCGCCGCCAAACCATCGGAGTAGGTCAATCGCATGGGTTTCCAGTTCATAGAGCAGGTAATATTCACCTTTCCATGTTGAAGCGGGGCCACCTTGAGATAATTTCATATCCAAGTAGTAGGTCTGCCCAATTGCACCAGCGTCTAACCACTTCCGTGCTTGGACATACCCGGGGGCAAACCGACGATTGTAATCTATAGCGAGGTAGACCCCTTTTTCGTCAGCCTTTGCGACCATCTGTTCTGCTTCATCAATGTAAAGGGACAACGGTTTTTCAGAGATAACATGTTTTCCGGCTTCCAAACATTCCATCACGGGTTCGAAGTGCAGGTAATCAGCGGTTACAACGTCTACGAGGTCGCACTCTTCATTCGCAAGCATCTCTTTGATGGAAGGGTACCACTTCTCTATGCTGAGTTCTTCAGCACGTGTCTTTGCTTTAGCAGTGTCTATATCGCATACCGCCACCAATTCCGCACCCGGATGCTGAAGATATCCCAGTTGATGACGATGCCCGATGCCACCGCACCCAACTGCTGCTACTTTCAGTTTCCCTGCCATGATTGTGTTCTCCTTTACGCGCTGGAGCGTGTCATGAGCACAGCGTGCTCCTACTAAAGTTCCAATGAAGACTGACAACCTTATGCTTAAAATTTTTTCTTATGTCTGTTGGATTGGCTTACAAATTTCGACCTAAGCATATAATATACAATGCAACAAAAAATAACAAGGGAAAATTTTCCTAAAGTCAAGGCGATTTAGTTTTCGGTTTTGGGTGTGCTATTTTTCAGGTGAATTATGACGAGACCTGGATGTTATCATTGCCTTGGTATATTAACGTGAGTTTGATAAATATTGCCTCGGTTTGTGAACCTTTATGGAAACTCGCATTCTCCAAAATCACAATGTGCTTCTCATTAAGCAATGGACAGAACATCTCCGAAGGTTTCCACGTGTTGAAAACAACTGCATCACAACTGCCCTCGAAAAGCAAGGGGGTCCGTGAAATACTCTCAACCCGTGCCGTAAGCCAAGTTGCCTGTTTGTAGCAATGACTTGGCACTTTCTCTCGGACACAGTCTCCTTTCGGAGCGTAAGCATACCGGCTTCTCATACGCAAATGGGCTTCGGCTTCTAACCCGTTGTGGAGCGTCCGTCTGGAGACGCGAAACATCCGTTCCGCGGTGGTTTTCCTGCCCCCTTATGAATGAAATCCAGCACGCGTTTGCGTCCATCTATAGAATATGCCATAATCAGAAGGCATAGCAGAAATACCAGAAAATGTGAACTTATTTTCAGATTCTACTGTAACGCCAGTTTGAAAAACAATATTAGAGGTCCGAAGCGGACGCAAATTGAGCAAAAAAGCAGGACATTCACTCAAAAAGAGGCAATTTTTAGGGATAT
>RKRR01000142.1 GCA_007571305.1 Candidatus Poribacteria bacterium
ACATCGATCTCAACGTTACGCAGTCGGTCATCAATAGAATTTAACTTGTTAATTACAAATTCTTGAAATTGCTCATTCGTCATTGCTACATACCGCCTTTGTCATTTATTTTCTTATATGCTAACATATTTGAATAGCAATATCAACAGAAAAACACTACAAGTCTGCCTAAAAGCGGCCAAACCTAAAGACTTAGGATTCTCTTGCTTTTCTGTTGCGCAAAAAAGCAGCAATCTTTCGGAAGATAACCCCCTTGAGAAGGGGGGCCAGGGGGGTTAGGCATATTACCCCCCTGAGAAGGAGGGTTTTTGCTGGGGTGTTTCTTTAAGGGGGTTTTTATCTGCCATCAGATGGACTTTGAAACCAAAGAAAACCACCTTGAGAAGGCAGGCAAGCCGGGTTAATATTCCCCCCTTGAGAAGGGAGAAAGGGGGGTTATCTGCCTTTTATCAGGAGGAAATAGGCCTTAGATCTCGCTGGAGAGCTTGCCTAACCTCGCCCGTATCACAGAACTCGTTCGCAACGACTCTCCCTCTCATTCCAGCCAATGATGAAACAAGACCTCTTTGTCATCAGGCTCAACCACACGTAACAAAATCCTGCCATCCATCAGAAAATCTAACACCATAACCATTTCTTTGCCCCTCATATACACGTCAAAGCCTCACGGAGTTGCGTGTCAAGATCATCTGGCGGGTCAAAAGGGATGTCAATCGGTTTGTGAGAAATGGCACTCGCATAGAGACCCAAAATCGCATTGAACTGGTGCAATGCGCGTTTTAGATTTGTTTCGACGGGACGGGTATCGTCTTCAATCCAGTCGAACATCGCCTGCGTCAGATTGGCTTGCGCGATGTCGTTTTTCGCGCGCCAAGAATCCGGGGTTTGCACGCCACTCTGGGTTAACCGAGTGGTGATGATTTCCCATCTGCTGAATTCTTCAAAGAGGACATGCCCATTTTCGCCATAAGCGGCAACGCGGCAGTGCTTGTAGACGGTATCATCGTCTATGACGCGTGGAGAGGTAAAGCCAGTGTTCCAGAATCCGTGGACCCCGTTTTCAAATACAACCTGACACAACGATGTTTCGGGAGCAGGGTAGTCGCTATCAAGCGATTCAGCACCCCTTGCCGTGCCGAAGACCCTGACAATAGGGGAATCGTTGTTTAGGGACATCGCCCAATCAATGATATGCGTGCCTTGGGCGGTGAGGTTCATACCACACGAAAAATCTAAAAGGCGAATCTTGCCCAATTCACCGCGCTCCACTGCTCGTCGGCAATTGGTGAAATCGGGATGCCATCGGTACTGTTTGCCAACTCCGAATTTCGTAGAGGTCTGCGCCTCCAACTCACATAAGAAACGCCAGTCTGCGACATTGCATGCAATCGGTTTTTCAACGATGCACGCTGGAACGCCCAAATCTGATACCATTGGCATCAACTCACGCCACTGGTCGGGCATTGCGACGAGGTGAACTAAGTCCGGCTGCTCCGCGCGGAGCATCTGTTCAGCATCTGCATAGCCGGTAATACCGAAGGTTTCGGCGAATTTTTCACGTCTGACGACATCTGAACGGTTTGCACAGGCGACCAACTCGCCGCCCGAAACATATTGATAGGCGTTCGCATGACCATAAGCTCTACCGCCACAACCAATGATCGCACTCTTTTTAATTTTACCTTGCGGAGGAACAACGGACGTTTCAATTTTCACAGGCATCCCTTATATCCGTTCTCTACTTCGTTACGGGCTACTGGGTTTTGGTGATGTCTTATAGTAGATTCCATCATTACTTATACACTCAGAGCGTCATGTGAGCAATGAAGTTACCTGATAGCACAGGCTAACAGTTTCCTATGCTACAAGTGTGACTTATTTTTCAGTGATACTAATGCTCCGATTTGACACGTGCCCACACCGTTGTCAAACGACCTTCCGGTGATACAGGCGTAAACCCAAAGAGTCTACCAAGCCCTTTATCCATAATGTCGTTAATATCTGCTTCACTTAACGCGGTATTGAAAACAGCAACGTCGTCCATGAGCCCCCATGCGGGACGCTGATCCACCATACCACCAATCTGAAGTGCCTGTCCCGTCAATCCGAAAACACCGCCCGTATTGGCTTGAGCATCAACTTTGCCATCTACATAAGCGATCATCTTCTTCCCATCATACGTGAAGGCGATGTGATGCCATTTATCGTCGTTGACGAGTGTTGGACCAGCAACCCATGCCGGCGCGAGCTGCCCGCTGCCGATTTCAACTTTACCGTGCCCGCCACCACGTCCGGGTCCAAAGATGTTCAACAGACACGTATATTTGAAATTAATGATGGCATGGTCATCGTTACAGCAACCCCCCAAGACGATTTTTTCCTTTTTCCTGAGTTTCACCCATGTCGTCGTGGTGTATGTTTCCGCACAACTGTCCAAACTCTTTGAAGCCTCAACCATCGCGACTTGGAATTTGTTGTCCCCAGAGAGACTCAACGCTTTGTCGAATTTCCCATCATCTGCCAATTCGGCACCTTTCAGCAATTCAGCATCGTTGCCGTTCTCTGTAGAATCAGGGGAGATACCGCTGTTACTGACCTCATCAAAGAGCCATACGCCAACGATATTTTTTGTATCAATTGCCGCATCACTCACGGGTGGAAATATCACTGGAATAGCCACTAAACAAACTACTCCGAGAATAGATAGACTTCTCAAAACAATTTCCTCCATCGTTTGAAATATCCACTATCTTAACCTAAGTTGCTACGGACACAATTTTAAACATGCATCTGCTATTTTTCAGCGAAAAACCTTCAGGATCCGCAGCAGTTCGTAGCGTAGGAGACTGTGGGTCTCCTGCGTCCGAAGACGCACAACCTAACAGGTCATGTTACAAAGGGCAACTTGGGTTATCTTATCTAAAGAGGCCGAAAATGTCAATAAAAAAGATGCACAGCTTCACCCTGAATCTGCTAAAATAGAAAAAAACCGATAATCAATTACGGGAGGAGACAACATGAAAAGGCTAACAGGTTTGATGCTTTCAGTAAGCATATTGTGGTATTTTGGTGTTGCTGGCGAACTTAAAAGTGCACCTGCCGAAGCGATAGGCGTATGGCTCTTTGACGAAGGCAACGGCAATACTGTCAAAGATGTATCAGGGAACGGACACCACGGCGAAATTGTTGGCGAAGTGGCATGGGTTGAGGGAAAATTCGAGGCGGCACTCGAATTTGATGGCGGGCATGTTCTCGTGCCACACGAAGATGTTATGAGCCTCAGACAGTGGACAATGACGGCATGGATAAAAGTGCCTAAGATTGTCGACCCGTACCAAGTGATCGTTGGGAAAGAAGCGTGGCCAGATCGAAATTATACGATGTGGATTCGTCCCGGCGTGATGACGTTTGGGTTCACGCTTCCTGGGGGTGCACAAGACTTGCAGGTAGGCAGTAAAATTGTCACAGATAATAAATGGCATTTCGTCGCAGGTGTCTACAACGAGAAGCATCTGATTCCTTATGTTGATGGCGAACCATTTAACCCGTGCGGAGCTGCTGGCAAACCTGCGACAAGTAACGCCCCTTTGATTATTGGTGCCCAAGGCCCCGATGGTAGAAACGGACCGTTGAAAGGTATCATTGATGAGGTCGCTGTCTACAACACAGCACTCGACGAAGATGAACTTGCCGATGTGATGGAGAGTCTCACGAAACAGTTTCAAGCAGTGGAAGCAGTAGGGAAATTAACTGTGATGTGGGGACACCTGAAAGAGCAATAGCATTTTTATACTAAATCCCGAAAATATGTGAACAGTCGCTCAGTTTCCAACGCCCCGCCGCTGGCGAGGTGTTTGCTGGGGTGTTTCCCGCCTAATCTCGCCTCCTGCCGATGTCCAAATAATTATGGGCTTCGCTGTAATAATCCAACTTGCTACCTCTATGATTTCAGATACACGAACACCCGTTTTCACCGAGAACCATTGATGAATAATGCACTCCCTCCAATTAAACAAAGACTTATGTAAACATATAGACTCAACTTTTCGTTTGCAATCAAGATTCAACTTTAGAAATTCTGTATAACCGCAAACAGACAGTTTTCATGGGACTTTATCAATCCTGCTGTTTTAGTACCCACAGAACGTAGTCAATACGAAAAAATCAGGAATATACGTGCAGATACACTTTTTTTTGAATTTCGGAAACCAACTAACCTTAAGAATAAACAGACTACACCCACTGTTAAAAACTGGGATCATTCTCATTATCGTCCTCTGTTCAACCTCTGAAATTGCCCTAACTCGTATCGCTGAAGAAGAGACTGAACCCAAAAAGCAGATACAAACAGACCCTACAACACCTGACAATCGCTCCGCCGCCCTCGATTCCGATGCGCCCAAAACACCACCAGTAAATCAACGTTCCACTGGCTTCGGGTTATTCACCCGCAATCCCTTCGACAACGATAGCGAATCAAAGCACTTTATCTGGCAAGAGGAAAAGGAACAGAGCGAGGTTCCTGACCAAGCAGAGGAGAAAGACCTCCTCATACAACCCTATTTGGACAGTCTTAGACGTTGGCGGAATCCCCCGGATTTAGCCGATTTCAACAATCTCTATGACTGGAAACCAAAGCCTCAGCGCGATGAAAAAGGTATTGCGCTTCCGATGGATTCTAACCTCAGGATAACAGGCTTACAATCTGTAACTGTAGAGGCGAACAAAACCCACTATTTCGGTGAAGGAGACCTGAACCGTTATGGTGGCTATGGTTATGGCGGCGGATATGGCAGCTATTCGTCAGGACTTGACTTAGGGCTCACCTCATCTTACGGTTACGACGACTTCGGATATGGCAGTAGTGGCTTCGGTGGTGGGTATGGTTCAGGATTTGGGAGCAGTTATGGCTCAAGTTATGGTTCCAGTTATGGTGGCTATAGTGGATACGGCAGTAGCGGTGTCCCACGTGCCAGTGGGTTTAATCTGCGTCAAATACAGCAATTTGGGCTCCATGGTCGTGTGGGGAAACGGACACACATTGCTGTAGACTACAGTGCTGGCGGTAGCGGTTTCGGTAGTGGTGGATATGGCGGCGGATATGGAGGATACGGTGGGGGCTATGGCGGTGGATACGGCATCGGCGGCACAAAGGAACAGAAGATTAAGATATGGTACGAAGGCACACCGGAGAGCATTATAAAAACTGTCTCCTTCGGTGATATTACACTCAGTCTGCCGAACACTCGCTTTCTGAACATCAACCGGAATCTGTTCGGACTTGAAGGTGTTTTTGAATGGAAGAACACTCGTCTTACGGCGTTCGGTTCTCGAAGTAAGGGGATACGCGAGGTCCGTACGTTCCGAGGACAGTCGAGGCGCGCTGGTGGCGGCTACGGCTATGGACCGCGCGGAATTCAGATACCGGACACCAACTACGTTAAAAACCGGTTCTATCATATTCAAGAAGATGAAGATGGACAACTCCATGATGCCCACCTTCCGATCAAATCAGGGAGTGAGCAAATTTTCATTGACGACGGTGTTGTCGGGAACAATCAGGGAGGTCAAAGAACGAGTCGAGGCTACTTTAACCCACAATTCTCCGGTCAGGATTACAATATCGACTACGAGACCGGCGAAATAGAATTCTTATCACCCGTTTCTGCAAATTATACCATCATTGTTGCGTATGAATACTTAGGAGAAGGCGGTGGCACCGTCGGTAACACTGAAAACGTTTTTGTCGATGAAAACGGAGATGGGAGGATTGACGAAGAAGGTGAGGAAATCGGCTACGTAGTGCTAAAAGAGAAGGGATTTCGCGGTACAGAGGCAACCCATGTCTATAGTCTTGGCAACCGCAATATTAATCCACGAGATTTCACACTTACAATCATCCGACAAGGACAGAACGAAACCTTTCAGACGAACACCCGCTCTGTCCCGTACATCGAAATTTTTGGATTGGATCAAAACAGTGATGGTATCGTGGATGCACAGTTTATTGACTATGATAGAGGCTTACTCCGTTTCCCTACAACAGATCCGTTTGAAATCAACGACGCAGGTCACCCATATTACGCCTATCGAGATTCACTCAACAACACTGCTATCTACCTCGAAGGCAGACGAACAGATGCCCAAATTTACACAATCATAGCAGACTACGCGTATCAATCAGAAACGTACAACGTAGGGTTGTTTGTGATCCCAAATAGCGAGACGGTCCGACTGAACGGACAACTTCTGACTCGCGATACCGACTATATGATGCTTTATGAGGTAGGGACCATCCGATTCTTTAGACAACTCGACGAGTTCGATGAGATCGTTGTGGAATTTGAAAAGACCCCCTTCGGCGGGTCATCACAACAAGCTGTAGCGGGTGTCTGGTTGGAGTATTCACATAAACCGAAGCCCAAGTCCGATAGAGAACAGAGCCTTGAAGATAGATTTAATCGGTTAGGCGGTATACAAACAATGGACGGGGATATACTCGGTGAAGGAACGGATGCCTTCGGTCAGGGACTCTCCGGTGGATTTCAACGAAGGGGCAGGAGCGTCGGGGGGTTCGGGAGCAGTTCTCGCTTCGGTAGAGGCGGCTTCGGTGGTGGATTCGGCGGCAGTAGATTTGGTGGAGGCTATGGTGGCTACAGCAGTTTAGGGGGCAGATCGCGAAGCTACTACGGTAGTTATGGCGGCTCGATGAACTATTTCAACCCTGTCTTTCAAAAAGGATTTTCAGTCTCAACGGGTTATATTCTGAACACCGGGCAAAGACCTGCAGAAATACCGGATGTGAATAGCGTCCCCAACCGCTTGCAAGCGTTCAACGTGAATACGAGTTTTGGAAGGGAGTTTAATGTTGCTGGTATTTTAAACCGGTTGCCTTTTATTCAGATGAGAAACCTGCCGCTTTCACTTGACTTCAGCGGCGAGGCAGCTTATTCACATAACAATCCAAACAGTATTGGTGTCGCGCTCATCGATAGTATGGAAGGGGCAAAGGAATCAACGACCATCCCAACATTGAAATACAATTGGAAACCAAGTAGTGTCCCACATGTATTGGAGAATACGGCAACACCCTCTGGAGATCCCACTTACCGTGTGATACCGACCCACGAGAATAGAGCGGTCTTTAACGTAGTGTTGAAAGACAAAAATGAGACAGAAGCAATAGGAAACTACATGCGGAACCGTGATGTCCCAGCCTCGTCAATTCAACCGCTCTCTCTCTCAACGGAAGAACGCCTCATTATGGAGGTTGGCTATAACTTTACAGATGTGATCGCTGAGTGGGGAGGATTTTCAAATGGACTCTCTGCATCCGGGGCAGACTATTCGGAACGTGGCTTCGTTGAAATTTGGATGCGCGTTCAAGGCGACGACACCGTAACACTACACCTGAACCTTGGCGTGGTGAACGAAGATGTGGATGCCGATGAACGATTAGATAGCGAAGATCTTCCAGAAACACTCACGGATATAAATGGAGACGGAAGCATTGATGCATTGGATTTAGACCTAGAGAATCTCTCAGACATCGATCGCTATCGTGGAAACGGTGCTCTCGATACAGGTGAAGACGTAGGATGGGGACTCAACGGTCCACTTGAAAGAACATCCATCGGTGTAGGTAACCAGATTCTGGATAGCGAAGATCTCAACGGAGACGGCGTACTTGACACTATAGATGCATACTTCGAGATTGAAATACCGCTGAATGAGATTCCGAAAGAATGGG
This sequence comes from Candidatus Poribacteria bacterium, assembly GCA_007571305.1. GTDB lineage: Bacteria > Poribacteria > WGA-4E > WGA-4E > WGA-3G > WGA-3G. The sequence goes on from RKRR01000142.1 coordinate 7,751, forward strand.
TTAAAAGTAAAAATGCAAACGGTTGGATGTTCCTCAGTATTCCACTCTCTAAATTTACACCAGCAGGTTCCCGTCTGCCCAGTCTCGTTTTTGTGCAACACTTCCGATTCTGGTTAAGCAAAAACGCACCCGGCAACGTAGCGGGTCTACTACAGTGGGCGGATATCGAAATTGTTGGCAACAAATGGAAACAAGGAGTCATAACCCGTTCAAGATCTCAACTTACAAGCGGATCAATAACGAACACCCCAGCACTTGGCGGTGGCGGAGAAACCTTGTCAACCAGTACGATTGTAGAAGATACACTGGAAAAATTTATCGTCGGAACGAGGGATAACTTCAGTTATGATGCGTATCAAAGCGCGTACCTGGATATCGAAGATAACGAACTTTTCAAAAAATTACATCCATTCACAGCCACTTCGCTCGGATTTCAAACACAACAGCAACGTGAACAGACACTCAGCCTTGAATACTATCTCTTCCCCGGCTCCTACGGTGTCACCTCGAAACAACTGAAGGGCTTAACACAAAGTGAAGGGCAAGATTTCAGCAAACATGATACACTTCGTCTTTGGCTCTACGGAGACAAAAGTGATACAACTTTCGTTTTACAACTCGCACCAACCGTCCGCACCGGCTACCGCAGTTCCTTCTATGGTTCAGATCCATTTGTAGATCAGACACAACAGGAGGAAGACATCAACATTTTCGAGAATCTAACAGACTACTACGAATACACAGTCCTAATAGACTTTGAGGGTTGGCAGTTAATTGAAATTGATTTGCGGGATCTACGCAGAAATGACTATCCGGATGTAGTCGCCAGCAATCAGCAGTCAGCAGTTAGTAGTCAACAAGAGGATGTCACCTCACCAGAAAGCCTTCCAACCGAGAGCCAACAGCCGACAACTGAGAGCGATAATCCAGATGGACAGCCCGACGGTTTCACAATTAGAGGCACGAATAGCACACGACTTTCTATTAAAAACATCGGTGGCATTCTTCTGGGTATACGCAACGATACTGGACGTGAAATCAGTGGAGAAATCTGGGTGAACGAGATTCATCTTGGCGATCCGCTCGTACGTGCTGGATGGGCACGTCGCGGAAATATGTCGGTATCCCTCGGTAGAATCGCAAAATTACGCGGTGGCTACGCAAGCCAAGACAAAGATTTTGAGAGCGGTGCGGGTGAAGTCGGTAGACAACGGCTCTCCTCACGTGGCTACAGTACGACAAACAACGACTTCAATATAGATGCAGATGTCACGCTATTCCCGTGGCTGCCGATTCGGTACGGGATTCGCCACCAAGATACGGAAACCGAAAGTCAGCGAGGTAGCTACAGCAGCTTCCAGAGTGGGAAAAGCGAAATCCGTACTCGAGATATTTCTGTGCAGTTCATTCAAAACCCGTATCCCAATCTCGGCTTCGCTTACAACTACCAAGACTTTTGGAATGAACGCCAAGGGACGCAAATTAGCCACCTCTATACGGGTAACTTCCGATATGAACTCGGTTCAAAAATTGGGGTCAATGCTCAGTATCGGCACGAAGACATACTCGCCAAACCCGAAACAGCAACAGAGACATCCTCGGGAACCTCAACATCCTTCTATAGTTACGGCTACGGCAGAAATCGAGACGAAAAAACGGATAGCGGTACCATAACATTTAATATCAGTCCAACGAGTATCTTCAGTCTGAACCCCAGTTACGATGTTCGCCGGACGCTTGAAAGACGAGAAGACTCCAGTTCTGCACTTGCTAGCAATATAACGACAGAAGCAGGAACTCCGGCATCTGAAGAAGAGGAATCAACCGAAGACATCAAATGGTCGATTGCTGAGCGAGAACATCGTTTGTCGCTTACCCCACGTCTAAACCGAGATCTGCTCGGCATGCGCCCCACCGTAACAAGCCGTATGAGTTTTCGTGAGAACTGGTTCCGTGAACAGAAAAACGCTTCACTCAATGGAAATATCAGCTTCGGCGTGAACCTCCGCGTCCAGAAGTGGTTCGGATGGTTACTCAGAGAGAAAGCACCAGAAACAGCAGTTAGCAATCAGCAGTTAGCAGTCAACGGAGCCTCTGAAAACCAACAGTCTCCCACTGAAACCGATAGCCACTCCTCTGAGGACCCACAACTGAAAACTGATAACTATAATGAACGATTGCGGGAGAATGGTATTGACGAAACGCAAATCCAGGAATTGGAAGAGAACCGAGGGGATTGGATCGAACGCGATAAAAGTGAATCGCCTCTTGCAGGAATGGAAACCGGAAATATTGAAACGCAAGCGGGCGCAGCACCAGGGGTTAAGGATGGGATCCTGTCCCGGACTTTGAAAAGCTTCACTGTTAACACGAATGCAAACTTCACCGCTACTGAATCGTATCGGCAACTTGAATCCGGGCTATCAATGTTAGAAATCTATTCACTTGCGGAGGATGCGAAGGAACGGACGAATTCTCGACGCAGTAGTCGTTACACAGTACGGAGCTCAGTAGACCCATGGAATTGGGCATCTTTCGGAACAAACGTCAGCACCTCCGACAGCTTCAGGAAAAGTTCAGGTACGACCTACGTCCAGAACACTAACGCGTATGAAGCCGACGTAAAACTGAAAGCACGAGAAACTTCCAGTTTCCAACTCCGCTATAGTTATACAACGCGAAATAACGGGACGCTGGACGCTTTACTCGGCGATAGCAAAGCACACACTCCCTCACTGAGTTGGATACAGACATGGGGCAAAGAGACCCGGACATCGTTGGGTGTACGGACTACGATTCGGGACCAACTCAGGAGCGGTATTCAGAGCAACGCGATCATCGTTACGCCAAATTTGAGCGTCGACTATAGATACAGTACTGAAAATGGCATACGGATACCATTTTTCGGTAGAATTCCCCTGAAACACGATCTCGATCTAACGAATACCCTCTCTTGGGCTATCCGAAGAGAACAGTATGGAGCGAACCTTGAGGAGCGTTCAGAAAGGTATGAGACAACGCTACGCGTCGGTTACAAAGTCAGCACCCATATCACAGCGAATTTTCATCTCGGCCTTAGCTACAACCACGATAGGGTTGAAGAAGGCAGAGACTTCCTCTCCATTGCGACCGCACTCACCGTCCGCGGCGAAATTCAGTAGACAAAAACCACAGGTTATAAGGAACGTTCTGATAGGTTCGGTTGAACGGGAGTCTACTTAAAAACCATACAAGCATAGAAAAAATTGGAAAGAAAAGCGATTTGTGATATAGTAGTTTTCGGTTATCAGTTAAAGAAACACTTGTGGAGGTTACCTGATGTGCACTGCCACGAACCCTTAACTGACTACTTTAACTATAAACCTGTCTTCTACATCTTCAAAGGCACAAGTTTATGGTTAAAGCTAACCCAAGTTGCCAATTATGTAGCATAACTTGTGAGGTTGTGTAGCTTAAGCACGCAGAGTAACGGTTTCCTACACTACGGAATACCTCCGAATCATGAAACCTTTTCAGTGAAAAATGGGACGGGATGCCTAAAATCTTGTGAGGAACAACTTGGGTTAAAATTATCAGGACTTACGCAATTTTGACCATCTGACGCTTTGTAAGAAGGAGAACCCTAAAAAAAACACAGATGTTCTCGTGGCACAACCTAACAGGTTATGCTACAAAAGAGCAGCAGGCGTAAGCCATAATTATAAAAAAAGGAAAAGTATGAGAGGCAACAATACAGACATACCTCGCCCAGAGTATCCGCGTCCGGATTTTCAACGTGGAACGTCAGAAGGCATTGATTGGATCTGTCTGAATGGTACATGGGAATTCGCTTTTGACCCCGACGATACCGGCGAACAAAATCAATGGTTTGCCCTGGGGAAACACCCAAGCAAAAACACTGCTGATTCCCCATGGACATTGCAAATACAGGTCCCTTACCCTTGGGAAAGCCTTGCGGCATGGGGTGACGAAGAACAAGCAGATAACGCAACCTACTTAAGCAAGAGCGCATATCTTAATCCCGAAGAGGTCACCTGTGGTGGTTTGGACCGCGAAGGAAATTACCGAGACGAACCGAGACACACAATCGGGTGGTATCGCAAAACCGTCTCTATCCCTGAGAATTGGGGTGATAAACGAGTTATTTTGAAATTTGGTGCCGTCGATTGGGAAACGACCGTCTGGGTGAACGGTCAAATCATCGGGAAGCACGATAACGGGTACCTCCCCTTCGAATTTGATATCACAGAGGCACTGATACCCGGGGAACCTGCCCGTATCGTTATTCGGGCTTACGACGCACAGGACCACGGAGAGCAACTCGCTGGCAAGCAGATAGGTTGGTATGTTCGTACCAGCGGTATCTGGCAATCTGTTTATTTAGAACCGAGAAACGAAACGTACATCACGCAGTGCCACATCACACCCGACATCGACAACGGCTCTGCTACATTCGCTGTTAAGGTAGATGGACACACAGAAAATACAGGACTCAATCTACGTTGGACGTGCGACGGACTGGGCGGGACAGTTGAAGTTTCTGGAAGTGATACACACTGGACAATGACTCTCCCTCCAGAACAACTCCGCTTGTGGGATGTAGACACTCCAAATCTCTACGATGTGACGCTTGAATTGCTGAGGGAAAACACTGTTGTTGATAGAATATTCACCTACTTCGGAATGCGGAAGGTTTCGATTGCGAAAGCCCCAGGTGGAGATTACCAGTATATCTATCTCAACAATCGTCCTATCTATCTGCTGGGTGCGCTTAATCAGTCCTTTAATCCGGAAGGCGTGTATACGTTCTTGACAGATGAAGCGATTCGCAGAGACATCGAACGCGCAAAAGAATTCGGATTCAACTTCCTCCGACTCCACATCAAGGTAGATGAACCTCGTCTCTACTATTGGGCTGACAAGTTGGGTTTGCTCTTTATGTCCGACATCCCGAATTTCGGCGATTATACGGAGAAATCGAAGTCACGATTTGAGCAAACGCTCCGCGGAAATATTGCGCGTGACTACAACCATCCATCAATCATCTCATGGTGCAACTTTAACGAAACTTGGGGACTCGGGAGCAGGGAATACAAGGACATGCACGAGCGGCAAGAATGGGTACGCGAGATGTACCATCTTGCCAAATCTCTTGATACCACCCGCCTCATTGAGGATAACTCGCCTTGCCTGTACGACCACGTAGAAACAGACATCAATTCGTGGCACTTCTACATTAACGATTATGAACAAGCGAAAGAACACATCGCCAACGTTGTGAAAGAAACATATCCCGGTTCAACGTTCAATTACGTCGGTGGTAATGTCCAGAACGATGCTCCACTGATTAATAGTGAATACGGTGGTATTTCAGCAGGCGCGGGGGATAAAGATGTTTCATGGTGTTTCAAATACCTTACCAATGAACTCCGCCTCCATCCGAAAATCTGTGGTTACGTCTATACCGAGTTGCAGGACATTGAGTGGGAACACAACGGTTTCATGAACTATGACCGGTCGATAAAGGCATTCGGATACGACTACCTTGATATCAACACCTTAGATTTTATTGCTATTGATTATCCACCTGGGACAACAGTTACACCAGGTGAGAGGATAAACGCTGATATCTATACGAGCCATTTCTCACACAAAACCATCACAAACGCAACACTCCATTGGCAATTGGATACGATGTCAGTAACTGGAGACATTACACGTGGACGTGTTTCAGGAAACGTTGATATTCCATTTCCGCAGTACCACGTGCAAAATGTGCATCAGCTTGAACTGACGATGCCTGATGTTCACCCTGCGGTCGGGACGCTCCACGTCTGGGTGACAGATGGCACTGGTTCTGTTGTCGCCCGTAATTTCATCAATTTCGAGCATTTCATTGAAAATCATCCAACAGTTGAATCAAGCGACTCAGGGTTAGTCAACATCAGTTACGCCCCTGGAGACGCGTCCCAATTGTCTTGGAATGAAGCAACAAGTAACGAACACCTATTCTCCGCAGAGGGAAGCGGGTACATTGAATATGAGATTTCATTACCAGACGGGATCGCCCCAACAAATCCCGTAGGGATGGAACTGATCTTTGAAGCATCCAGCTCAAACGGTGGTGCGCGTCAAACGGAATCTGAAAAACACCCATCCGATGTGACAATTTTCGCCAACGGCGTTGAAGTTGAGACGATCCGCATTCCCGACTGTCCGGCAGATGCTCGCGGTGTGCTCTCTTATATCCACGGGCAGCCAGGCAACTACGGATATCTTTACAGTGTCAAAGTAGACCCACTCAAGGTTCGTAACGGTGGGTCAGACACAGACACATTAACTGTCCGCTATGAAGTCAAATCGGACGCGAAAGCGAAAGGTGGGATCGCACTCTACGGCTCCCGTATGGGCAGATACCCGACTGGCCCCCGTCTGCTCATTCACCCTTAATGGTTATCGGTTAAAGAGGTAACCTCATACTGAGAAAGGAACAAGGAGTTGGAAGTTTATCGGAAGATGCTCGCGTCACACGAGACGTAACCGATAACTGACAACTGACAACTATTATGGCAAGTCCCGAATTTGTATTCACACGTTATTCCAACTTAGAGATTTCTTGGCCCTTCGTACACGAACGAATGGTAAGCCGATTAGAAGAATTAGGTGTCACACTCGTTCTCAACACAGATAGTCGAGACCCTCTTCATAAACAGGTTGACTTAAGCGAAACCATCGGAATATCCCATTTCGGCGGAAATCTGACCGAAGACTGTATCGCAGCAGCCCCAAAATTGAAAGTTCTCGGAGCGATGACCGACAACTCTGGACACGGTATCCCATATCAAGCACTTCAGGCACGTGGTATCCCTGTGATTGAATCGACACGAGCGTGGTCGCAATCTGTAGCAGAATGCGCTTTCGGTCTTGCACTGTCTTCGCTGCGTCGGACAGCACAATGGCACCTGCGGATGGCACAGGGTGAAAAACTCTGGGATTGGGAGAACCCGATGTGGGGTTCATTAAACGCCCGTGAAAGCGGCGCGCCTCTCGATAAACTCCCCGCCGCACATCAGTTCTGTGATGATCCAGATTTTGTTAACGGGGACCTCGGTACAAAAAACATAGGTGTTATCGGACTCGGGCAAATCGGCGGAAAGATCGCAAAATGGTGCAGTGTTTTTGGAGCGAAAGTGATGGGTTTCGATCCGTATGTTTCGGACGAACTGCTCCAAGAATGGAACGTGCAACGCGCCGATATGGACACGGTCGCTGATAACTCGGATATCGTTTTTGTCGCCGTTCCACCAACACCTTCAGCCAAACATCTGTTGAATCGAGAACGGATCTACCACCTGCGGAAGGGTAGTTTGGTTGTAGTGATTACGCGTGCGTTTGCCGTTGACATGGATGCATTACGAGAACGGATTGTGAAAGATGAACTCGCAGGGGCATTCGACGTCTACGACATTGAACCGGTACCTGTCGATGATGAATTACGCAACCGGGACAATGTTGTTCACACACCACACATCGCAGGTAGAACGGAAGATTCCAATTTACGTGTGGCAGATATGACAGTAGACGATTTCGTGCGGGTCCTAAACGGCGAGGCACCCATCGGCGCGTTGACACCGAAAGCGGTTGAGGTGAGAACTTCACCCACCCCGGGTCAATAGAATAGCCATCAGTAGGGCGAGGTAACCTTGCCCTACGATAACTAACACCCCTAAAAAATGTCACCCAAAACACTCTATCACAACCTCGTTCGTTCAAACATCGCGGATATGGCACCGTATACGCCGATTGTTCCCTTCGATGTCCTGAGTAAACGCCTCGGCATTCCTGCGGAAGATATCGTAAAACTTGATGCGAACGAGAATCCTTATGGGCCCTCCCCTTCTGTCTACCGCGCGCTTGCCAATGAAAAAGATTATCACATATATCCAGACCCGGATAGCACTGCCCTTCGTCAAGCACTGAGCCAGTACACAGGCATTGATGCAACACATATCATCGCTGGACAGGGAGCAGATGAACTGATTGATCTTATCGTTAGACTGTTCGTCACCCCTGGAGACACTGTCATCAACTGCCCTCCAACATTTGGAATGTACCGTTTCGACACGGAACTCAACGGGGGCAAAGTGATTGATGCCGAACGAAAAGCGGATTTTTCCTTAGACACTGAATCAATCGTTGAAATTGCCACTAGTGGCAAAAACACTAAAATTCTCTTTATCACAAGCCCGAACAATCCTGACGGTAGTGTTCTCAGTGATGCCCACCTTCGGGAGCTGCTACAGTTGCCCCTAATTGTCGTCTTAGATGAAGCCTATATCGAATTCTCCGGGGGCAGTCGTGCAGACTGGGTTTTAGAGCATGAAAACTTGGTTGTGCTTCGGACGTTTAGTAAGTGGGCAGGACTTGCAGGGTTACGGGTAGGCTACGGTATCTTCCCACACTGGATAATTTCGCACCTGTTGAAGATTAAGCAACCCTACAATGTAAATGTCGCCGGATCAGCCGCGGCATTAGCTTCGCTGGCAGATGTACGTCAACTACGAGTGAATATCAGGAAAATTGTGGCAGAGCGTGAACACCTCTACTCAGCATTGCGAAATTTTGACTTCTTAGAGCCTTATCCGAGTGAGGCGAATTTCATCTTGTCAAGGGTTGTTGGAAGAGACGCGGCAGGATTGAAAGCGGCATTAGCGAAAAGCGGCATTCTTATCCGATATTTTAACACACCCGGCTTACAAGATCACGTCCGGATCAGCGTCGGTAAACCGGCACAGACATCCGTCCTTTTGAGTGCCTTAGAAATCATCAGCGAACAAGCATAGAAACTTATATTGAAGTGATAAAGATGTTAACACATCGTTAACACAGCACGTCATGGATAAGCAAAGCACCGAATAGGACACAATATCTTCGCTGATATCATGGATATGAGGTAGGGGGAAAAACCGTTGTAGCGATATTAATATTTATGTTGATAACCCTCCAGGACTTCCTCTACGGAACGGCTCTTTGGAAACCATCCGACGATCTTCTGTAATACCTCGTCCAGTAATACATCAGGGCAAGAAGCACCAGCAGTCAACACAATATCAGTAGGAAGGGCTGTCGGTTCTCGACTTTCGGAAACCCTCGATAGATCGTTGTAGCGGTTACTATCGTTTTCTCCTGCCACGAGATCCTCTTGCTGCTGGCTTTTTGGAAAAAGCCAGTCCTTCGTAGTCTTCACCTGTTTTGTTTCCAACTCGAGGTGTCGAATCTCTTCAGGGCTTAGTAGTTCGTCTGCATCTCGGATGAAATAGGTAGGGAGACGTTGTTGACACAACTCCACAAGATGGCTTGTATTAGATGAATTATAGCCTCCGACGACGACTGCCATGTCACCACCATCAGCAATAAGCGCGAGCGTTGCATCTTGGTTCTCCTTAGTGGCATAACAGAGCGTGTCTCTTGTATCCGCGAAATGTGCCGATATTTCAGACTCCCCGTATGTCATCCTGATCGCCTCTCGCAGTAAATCGGCAATTGCTTGTGTTTCGGTCGCAAGCATTGTTGTCTGGTTGACAACACCGATGCGCTTGAGGTGGACAGTCGGATCAAAACCGGGAGAAAATCGGTCTGCAAACTTCTCAAAAAAGAACGCTGCATCTTCTTCACCCGATATCACCTTAGCTAAAGTTTGTGCTTCCGAAAGGTCACGAACGACGACAACAGGCGCCCCAGCTTGTGCATGGGAAAATGTTGCCCGGGTTTCTTCATGGTAACGTTTTCCGTGAATTACGACAGTATAATCTTGCTTACCGATTTCCTCACTCCGCCGCCATACTTTTTCAACGAACGGACACGTCGTGTTATAGGATGTGAGGGTAACACCGCGAGCTTTGAGAGACTGTTCTATCTCAAGGGTTGTCCCAAAAGCAGGAACGATGACAACATCATCAGGCAATAAAATATCGAAGGGAAGGAGGGGTGTCCCAGCGGTATCCATTAGGAACCGGACACCTCGGTGTTTCAGGTTCTCGTTGACATGCGGGTTGTGGATAATTTCGGATAGTAGAAAGATACGTTTGTCAGGGTTCTCTGCTAGTGCCTGATAGGCAATTTCAATAGCATTTTCAACACCGTAGCAGAACCCAAAATGGCGGGCGATTTTAAAGCGGACAGGTCCGAAATCCAATAAGGTCGGCGAAAGATCTCGCTTTCGAGCATCAGTCTCTCGACGGGCGTGTTTAATGACAGAAATAACCGGACTATGATAGAAGTGAGGAAGTTTAAAAGTCCGCGGCATTTTTTAATTTTACCTTGCGAGAGAACGACATGAGATGAGTATTTGAAGTGCCTTTCTCCAGAGCCGCTCTCCACTTCGTTACGGGCTAAGTTTTCATTAAAAGTAAATTTCCGAACTGAAAACCACTCGCGTTTTAACACAAAACCTTTTCTTAAGCACTCAGGACTTTCCGTCCCTTCGCGCGGCGGCGAGCAATCGTCTGCCTTCCGTGTCGCGTGGACATCCGTTTCCGGAAGCCGAGTTTATTTTTTCGTTTTCGACGATGCGGTTGATATGTGCGCTTCATGTTTTAATTTATCCTTTTTCTGAATATGTGCCTCTGGACTAAAGAAACACCAAGCAAAGACCTTTCCATTTCATCTCGGACAGGTTTTCGGTGAATTTCAACGGAATCTGAACTCTACAGGGGTGAAATTTCTGTAGAGGCGAATTAAACAGGACTTACGCAATTTTGACCATAGGAGCTTTATGAAAGGAACACCCCGAAAAACATAGATGTTCTCGTGGCACAATCTCATAGGTTATACTACAAAAGAGCAGCAGGCGTAAGTCGTAGTAAAAAATGTATTTACCAGAATAATGTTATACTTAACTTTAAAATGATACCTCACTTACGGATGTTTGTCAAATTTTTTGCCATTTAACCTGCGGGAAATATCCAAGCAAAAACACGATCATTTACTATCGAACTCACGTTAAGGTAGTATAAAAATTGGGTGAAAAGGGCAAAAAAATGCATTGCGTTGCAATTGAACTTGATAAAATTTTGACTTCGGTCCAGAATATTAGCAACAGGAGTTGCAACATAAATTGTAAATGAAAGGAGATTTCTACAAAAAATGTTGACATTTCTGGAATATAATGATATGATGTTTTCTTACCTTCATAAAAATGGTATTTATGATTTTATCAAAATTTCTTACAGGAAATATGTTCATGCGGCACACTCCAAATGAAATCTGGATGGACATTTTAGAAAAACTCAGCGATACAGCGAGGCAGGATGTCTATCTTCACCAAGCAGTCCCGCTTTCAATTACAGAAGAAGCACTAAATATAGCGGTTCCATCGGCGTATACGCGTGCAAGGATTGAGGAGCGTTTTCGTGCTGATATCCAACGGGTATTAGCGACACTCATCGGAGCACAATGTGCCCTAATTCTTAATGTAGACGAACCCACCTTCGAAAGCGATGAAAATTTGGGGGAAGCGCAGAACAAAACGGATTTTAACCAATTACCTGACTCACGACCAGCCTCGAACACTCGTGCACCTGTACCACTTATACAGAATCAGACAGGATTGAATCCTAACTACCGGTTCGATAGATTCATCGTTGGTTCCAGCAATATGATTTGTCACGCAACAGCCTTAGCTGTTTCAGAAAACCCCGGACGTGACTATAACCCGCTCTTTATATATGGGGGCGTGGGGTTGGGAAAAACCCACCTACTACACGCCATTGGTAATCGACTTTTAGCAAACCAACCAGATAAGAAAGTCCTCTACGTTACATCAGAAACCTTCATGAATGAGTACGTCGAGTCTATCGTCAACCGCGGATCGGCGCAAGGCTTTCGAACGAAATACCGAACCACAGATATGCTCTTAATTGATGACATACAGTTCTTACAAGCCAAGGAGGGGACACAAGAGGAATTCTTTAATACCTTTAACGCCCTGCACATGAATCAAAACCAGATAGTCATGAGCAGTGACCGGACACCAGACAACCTCGTCAACCTTGAAGAACGCCTCCAATCTCGGTTCCAATCAGGCATGGTAGCCGAAATTAGCATGCCACAATACGAAATACGCATCGCTATTCTCCGACAGAAATGCCTAGACCAAGGGTTAGACAACCTCCCCAATGATGTACTCAGTTACATCGCTGAAGTGGTTAGAACTAATATCCGCGAACTCGAAGGAACCCTTGTGCGGTTAATTGCTCAATCGACAATCCTCAAAGAAGATTTAACCTTAGACTTCGCACGGCAGGTCCTGAGCGATATCGGGCCCCCTGCACCCATTCGACATCGAAAAACCGCCACGTCGAGAGCCATACAGACAGCTGTCGCCGATTACTTTGGAATCGAAATAGAGGATATCGTATCCCAGAAGCGCACAAAGGAAGTGGTGCAACCGCGTCAGATCGCTATGTACATGTGTAGAGAACTGACCCCAATGTCATATTCAAATATTGCACAGGCGTTTAATAGGGAAGACCATACCACTGTCATCCATGCCTGCAGACAGATAGAAAAAACGATTGAGGAAAATAGCGAAGAGCAACAAATGATTCTCCTATTAATCAATCAATTCCGCTAACGAAATCCGTCGCTGCTGGCATCCCAAACTTCCATTTTTCAGCTCTAAGTCGTCCCTTTTCCGTTTTCAAGGTATCCCTTAAACCTGTGGATAACTTGTGGATAACTTGTGGATAAGTCAAAAAGTTTTTGTGGATAACTTGTGGATAACTTGTGGATAAGTCAAAAAGTTTTTGAACCTGTGGATAACTTGTGGATAAGTCAAAAAATTATCCACAAGTTATCCACAGGCATTTGTCAATGGTGACAAGGGTTCAGGCGAGTTATCCACTTATCCACAGCCCCTACTACTACTACTACAGTATTAAATATATATATCGAAATTAGTACTAATATTAGAAATGTGGATAAAATCAAAAATTATCAAACAATATCCAAAAATTGTGGATAAAATCAAAAGTTCTCAAACAACACTCAAACGGTTCAATTAATTAATTCTCGATACCTAAAACAAATGTTGCTAAACAATATTGTCCTCCGCAACTTCCGTAACTATATTGATTGCGAAATCAGTTTTTCCAAGCCTGTGAATCTGATTATTGGTGGGAACGCCCAAGGGAAAACAAGTCTACTTGAGGCAATCTATTTCCTTTGTACCGCCGAATCACACCGATCCACTCGCGATGGTGAACTTATTCGGCACAATGAATCAGGATTCTATCTGAGAGGGACATTGAAAAACAGTCGTAACGACGTGATGTCATTGGAGGCAACGAAGCGCGCGCGCGGACAGTTTAAACTGAAAAAAAATGGCGTGCTTCAAACCAAACGTTCTGAATGGATTGGGCAGTTTAACGCGGTGCTCTTCTCGCCGGAATCATTGGTATTGGTGAAGGGCGGACCCGCGGAACGCCGCAGGTTTTTGGATCTGCTCATTTCACAAATAGACAGCATTTATTTAAAAAATTTGCAGGAATACAAACTAGTGCTCAGGCAACGGAACGAACTTCTTAAACAAATTCGTACGACGTTAGCAGATGCGTTACAGTTAGATGTCTGGGACAAACTTTTAGTGGCACACGGTACTGCAATTCTCATAAAGCGGTTAGAAATTTTCCACGAATTAAAAGTCTACGCTATGCAAAGCCACCAAAGACTTACTGGTGGCACAGAAAGCCTCGCCTTGACGTATTGCTCTGCATTGATGAGGAACAATACGTCAAAGCATAATACAGAGGATGAAGATACCGAAAATCCAATAGACGAATCAGAGATCGGTTTCCTTGAAACCAAAACTGAATCCGAGATAGCAGAGCAATTCGATATAACTTTGAATGCATCGCGCGGGGCAGATTTACAGAGAGGCACCACACTCGTCGGCCCGCACCGTGACGACTTTCTCATTGAACTGGAGAACGCGCCCAGAACATCTAATTTCGATCTCGAAATCGAAAACTCTCCTGAAGCCAGGAACGCTGAGAAATCCGACATCGAAACATTCCGAGAGGGAGCGCGAGCGTACGGGTCTCAGGGTCAGCAACGGACAATAGCGTTAGCACTTAAACTGGCAGAGTTAGAGTTAATTCGGGCTGTGACGGGGCAGGATCCGATCGTCCTCCTCGACGATGTCACTTCAGAATTAGATCACAAGCGAACAGAGTACCTATTAAACATCCTCCAAAATCTGAGTGCGCAAACCTTTATCACTGCGACTCATGCTGACTCCCTCGTGCAGCATCTCGAGCAACCAAACGTCTTAACAGTAGAGGATGCCCAGATAAATCAGGCTCCCGGAACTAATTCCGAATGATTGGGGCCTTGGACATCGCTCTAAATGGTTCAGCAAAGACACATGATGCCATTTATAGTAGCTTCGGTAATCACTTATGCACTCGTATCGTCAATCAACATAAAAAATGGAAAAAACCCACAATCTACGCTACCTTCTCACTGAACTCATCCGAACACACAACCTTGAGCCCAAGATGCTTGAACAAAAAGTTTTCGCTCTCTGGCAAAAACATCTTGGCGCGCCACTTGGTACGAAAACTACCCCCGTATCGTTGTCGAATGGCATCCTGAAGGTCTACACAGAATACTCGCCTTACATGACAGAACTGTCGATCCACAAACCAAAGATCTTAGCCGATCTGAATGCCGAATTAGGAAAACCTGTTCTCAAAGATCTTCGAGTAGAACTCCGCCCAGGGCATGCAGCACCCTCCCGCGAGACTGAAGATGAGGCCTCAACCCCAAAAGTATCAAAAGAAGACTGCATCGTCGACAACACCCGCCAAGTTACATCCGAACAGTTAGAGAAAATTGAACAAACGCTCGCAAGCGTACCGGACGCGGAACTCAAGAAATCCTTGTGGCAATTATTCACCACACAAAGCAAGGACAAGCCTTGACAATTCCAATGATTCAGGTTTGGGTTCGCCCGCGTGTCTTGTGCGAAAAAGTTCATTTTCGCCTTGACAAAATGCACTACAAAGTGATATAATACCTTTATCGCGATGAGAGGAAATGCAATCGTTAGCGTCCCTGCGAATGCTCCTCTTACTTACGTTCAGTAACGTCCCCTGCTATGAGGTACACAAAGAATTTTCCAACACATGGGTACCAACTCTACTAAAAACTCTCACTGCAAAAGCAAACCATGCCCATCAGGGTAATTTATAACGAGGTGCCATAATAAAAAATGTCAAAAGAAGCGCGAACATATACAGCAAGCGATATACAAATTCTTGAAGGGCTTGAAGCTGTCAGAAAACGTCCAAGCATGTACATCGGCAGTACCGGCCCTGCTGGATTACACCATCTTGTTACAGAATTAGTTGACAACTCCATAGACGAAATCAGTGCCGGTTACGGGACACAAGTTGAAGTTAAGCTTCATCGCGATGGCAGTGTAACCGTTACAGATAATGGACGAGGCATTCCTGTCGATACTCACGCAACAGGAGTCTCCGCTCTCGAAGTCGTTATGACCACACTGCACGCTGGCGGTAAATTTGATGGTCGAGAACAAGTTGGTTACCAGACCGCTGGTGGCTTGCACGGTGTTGGTGCTTCTTGTGTGAATGCCCTCTCTGAATGGCTCCACGTTCACGTCTATCAAGGCGGTGCAATCTACGAACAACGCTACGTCCGTGGTATCCCGCAGACACCTGTGGAGAAAACCGGTAAAAGCAGAAAAACAGGCACCCAAACCACATTTATGCCTGATTCCGAAATATTTGACACACTCGACTTTTCACACGACATCCTTCGGGATCGGCTGAGAGAACTCGCCTTTCTTAACAAAGGGGTACGCATCCAATTTCACGACATCCGCGATGAAGAAAATCCGGAACCGATCGCTTTTCAATACGATGGCGGAATCGCTTCCTTCGTCACCTATCATAATCAAAACAAAGAAGTCTTGCATCCTGAACCGATTTACATAGAGGGTATAGAGTCAGAGATCGCAGTAGAAATCGCCTTCCAGTTCAATACCACTTACACAGAAAATATTAGTTCTTACGCCAACAACATTCGTACCGCTGAAGGCGGGTTTCACGAAAGCGGTTTTAAGAGTGCTCTTACCCGTGCCTTCAAAAAGTATGCGACTGCCAACGACCTCCTGCGAAGCGTCAAGATAAACCTTACCGGCGAAGACATTCGCGAGGGAATGACTGCGGTCATCAGCGTCAAAATCCCGGATCCTCAATTTGAAGGACAGACAAAGTCGAAACTTGGAAATACAGAGGTTGAAGGCATTGTCCAGAGTTTTGTTGGCTCCCGGCTCGCAACACTTCTGGAAGAAAATCCGACTGTTTCCAAGCGTATTATCCAAAAAGCGATCCAAGCCGCTCAAGCTCGAGAAGCCGCTCGCAGTGCACGTGAAGTGATTCGCCGCAAAAGTGTCCTTGACTCCGCTTCTATGCCCGGAAAACTTGCCGACTGTTCCGAGCGTGACTCAGCCTTAACTGAACTCTTCCTTGTGGAAGGAGACTCCGCCGGCGGTACCGCTAAACAAGGAAGGGATCGGCAAAACCAAGCTGTTCTTCCCCTTAAAGGTAAAGGCATCAACGTAGACAAATCAAGACTTGACAAGATTCTCAAAAATGCCCAAGTTATCGATATTGTTACCGCTTTAGGAACAGGGATCGGTGCTGAAGAATTCACCCTAGAAAAACTCCGTTACGCCAAAATTATCATTATGGCGGATGCCGATGTTGATGGTGCTCACATTCGGACGCTGCTTTTAACTTTTTTCTTCCGGCAGATGCCTGAGCTCATCGCGGCTGGACACCTCTATATCGCCCAACCGCCGCTTTATCAAGTCAGAAAAGGTAGAAGTTCACAATACCTGCAAGATGACGAGGAAATGGAAGATTATCTCCTCACCTTGGCACTTGACACTGTTCAGATAACAAATTCTCGGAGAGGCACGCCTTACACGGCATCAGAGTATCGAGTTATCGCCAGTTCTGTTCGCAAGATTCAAAGCCTCCTCGATCAAATCAAACGAAGCAACATACCAATTGCAAGTTTAGGAAGTGAAAATCCAGCAGCGGATACCTCCGATAATGTAGACAGGCTACTTGAAATGCTTAATGTGTCACCTGTTCACGTAACTGCAGGACAAGAAGCTTCTGAAAATACCTTTTCTACCAATCCACAAACGACGCTTTTTGGGGATGCTGGGTACGGTGCAACCGATGAGAAGGTTAGCAGGACGGAGGTCGGGGATCACACCCCACGGACCTGGCGTTACGAACTTCGGCATGAACTGGAAAAACTTGCTGAGTTTGACATCCAAGACAGGGATTTCCTCTCCTTGGAAGGGCCAAATGATTTAGGAGCATTAGAGAACCAAAAATTGTTTAGCGTCCAGTCGGAAAATGGAGTGACCTATCAAGCAAGTGACATTTTTTCGCTTGTGCGACATCTCTTCGAGATAGAACACCGCGGACTTACGATTACCCGATATAAAGGTTTAGCAGAAATGAATGCTGATCAGTTACGTGATACAACGATGCGTCGGGATGAACGTAGCCTCCTCAGAGTGACGGTTGAAGACGCGGTCGAAGCTGACCGTATCTTTACACTCCTCATGGGGGATACCGTTGAGCCTCGACGCGCATTCATAGAACGTTATGGAACGCAGGTAAATCTTGATTTATACGGTGCCTAAATCTTTCGTTTCATTGAAAACGCTCAGGATCTGCAGCAGTTCGTAGTGTAGATAACCGTGGGTCTCCTGCGCCCGAAGATGCACAACCTAACAGGTTATGCTACAGAACTGGCAACTGACAGCCATTCCCACGGATTGTTTTGTTTCTAAATGATAAATACCACAAAAGGCAATATGGAAAACATCCAAGAACGCAATATAGAAAATGAACTGACGACATCGTATCTCACCTACGCGATGAGTGTCAACACCAACCGAGCAATACCTGATGTTCGCGATGGTCTCAAACCGAGTACCCGTCGGATTATCTACGCGATGGGACAGATAAATCTCACTGCCAATAGACCTTACGATAAATGCGCTGCTGTTGTTGGGGAGGTGATGAAGAACTTTCATCCGCACGGCGACGGGCCCATTTATGGCACCCTCGTTGGATTGGCACAACCCTTTAGCACGCGCTATCCATTAGTGGATGGACAGGGAAATTTTGGAAGTATTGATGATGACCCGCCGGGTGCGATGCGCTATACGGAATGCCGCCTCACTGTTATTGCCGACGAGATGCTCGTTGATATTGGGAAGCAGGTAGTTGATTTCCAACCGAACTACAAAGACTCTCTTGAAGAACCGATAGTTCTTCCAGGGCTACTCCCGAATCTGCTTGTCAATGGCACAACAGGTATAGGGGTTGGTTACCTTACCCGTATCCCACCGCATAATCTCACCGAGGTCGTTGATGCGCTACTTCATAAACTCTCAGATCCAGATGCTACCTCAGAAGTTCTCATGGAACACATCCATGGCCCCGACTTTCCTACTGCAGGTATTATTGTCGGTACCAGTGGTATTAAGCAGATGTATACTACCGGTAGGGGGAGTATCACTATCCGAGCCAAAGCGGTCATAGAAAGAGTTTCCATACGCCGGGCGGAACGGGAACAGATCGTTATAACGGAAATTCCATATCAAGTAAAGAAAAACCAGTTGTTAGAGCGGATGTATCAATTGGTTGTCAGTAAAACTATTACTGGAATTGACGACATCCGAGATGAATCAGACAAAGAAATTCGCATTGTCATACCCCTCAAACGCGGCGAAATTGCGCAAGTTATCCTGAACCAATTGTATAAGCATACCCAAATGCAGATAAATTTCAGCGCGAGTCTTCTCTGCCTCGTGGAAGGGCTTCCGAAGATTTTAACGCTTGGGGAAATTGTTCATCACTATCTTGAACATCGGAGAGATGTGATTCGGCGGCGCACAGAATTTGAACTCACACGCGCCGAACGTAGGAATCACATTTTAGAAGGATACCTTTTAGCATTACAAAATCTCGAAGCGATTATAGAACTCGTTCAAACCGCAGAATCACCACAAGCAGCGGAACAGGAGCTCCGAGACACTTATCAACTCACTGAGCAACAAGCGAGGGAAATCCTTACTATGACGCTTCGGCAGTTGACAGGGCTGGAACGTCAGCGAATTCATGACGAGTACACGGAACTGCTGGATCGGATTGCTGAATTCCGGGCAATTCTTGCTGATGAAACACTGGTAACGGATATTGTTCGAACGGAACTCGAAACCCTGAAAGAAAAATATAGTGATGAACGCCGGACCGAAATTGCGGGTGAGGTCAAAGAATTTGAAGTCGAAGATTTGATTGCCGACGAGGAAATGGTCGTCACGCTATCGCATGCGGGTTACATCAAGCGATTACCTATGGACACCTATAGGAAGCAGCATCGCGGCGGGGTTGGAATCAAGGGAGCTGCGGCAAAGGATGGCGATTTTCTGGAACACATTTTTATTGGCACTGCCCATCAGAGCATTCTGTTCTTTACAGATTTGGGAAAATGTTATACACTGAAAGTCCATCAAATTCCTGAAGCCAGTCGTCGATCGGCTGGACGCGCTGTCGTGAACCTGCTTCGTTTATCACAAAGGGAAAATATAACAGCCTATGTTACGGTCCGTCCAAAATCTGCTAATCAAGAAACCGAGAAAATTGAAGCGACAGATGTCGATGAAGTTACGGCAAATGAGGTTGAAGAGGCGGATGCCGGCGGGGTTATGGTGAATGAATTTGTCTTCATGACGACGCGACAGGGCATTGTGAAAAAAACAAAACTCTCCAGTTTTGAAAACACGTTATCAAGTGGCATTATTGCTGTTAACCTTGATGATGGCGATAAACTTATTGGTGCGCAGGTAACTGACGGCAATTCTGATGTCATCCTTGTTACCCACAAGGGTGTTGCGATACGTTTCAGCGAGAAAGATGTGAGACCTCTCGGACGCAACACACGAGGCATGCGTGGAATAACTTTGGGTGAAGACGACTTCGTCGCACAAATGGCTATCGTTAACAGTGAATCACTGGAAACAACAGAGAAAGGAGACGATACGCTATTAATTGTCACAGAGAATGGATACGGGAAGCGGACAGCTGTCTCTGCTTATCGCCCGCAGAAACGTGGTGGAAAAGGTATTATCGCCATCGGGAAATCTACCCGAAACGGGGCAGTTGTCGCTGCCAAACGTGTCGCAAATTTTGATGAACTTGTTCTTATTAGTTCAAACGGGTATGTCACCCGAACAGCAGTCGGTGACATTCGGCGTATCGGGCGGAACACCCAAGGCGTACGAATAATGGCACTCCAAGCAGACGAAAAGCTTGTTGATGCAGCTAAGATCGAACTCTCGTCCTCCCTGCTTGAGGAAGGATCAGATTCCTAAGGAGTGGCTGTCGGAAGAATAGCGGTCAGCAATTAGTAATCAGCTAAGAGGACTTTTGTAAATCATAACCTCTTACAATTGATGGCCGAAAGCCAACGGCTAATAATCAATGAAACATTTTAAAGTGCTCTTGATCCCTGTTCTCATCGCGGTATGTCTCCCTTTGGGTTCCAATTTGCAAGCTCAAACCGGGGGTGAAACACCTGAGTTAGTGGCACTCCGTGATGCTGATACAGGATTAAACGCTGACATGACCCGCGCAGCAGAACTCTATACCCAACTCATGCGGGCAGTATATCACAGAATAGGAGAGCGGGGCCTCTCAAAAAGCAAAGCCCTCTACGATGCCTTAATCGAGGGAATTGATGATTCCTCCGCGATCATTAAAAAGGAAATTCTCTCTGCGCGCGAGATAAGTTTTATTTATGCCGAGCGTGCGTCACTTCGAAATTCTAACTTACAGGATCTCCCAGGTGCGGAAGAGGATGCCGAGATAGCCATTAAACTTAATCCTGAGAATGTAAAAGCGACATGGGTCCTCGCTCAAGTAGTGATAAAGCGATTCGATTATTCTATAAGACAGAGCAGAAATGGTAAAAGACTTGATACCCTACAAAAGAAAATGTTTGACACTTTAAACCGTGTGGTTGAGTTAGATCCTAATCACGATAGGGCTTACTTTTACCTTGGCAGTATCGCACGTGATCTCGGCAAAATTGAACTTGCAGTTACGTCCTTCAAGGCACTCACACGCATTATGCCTTACGATGACCGATATCATAAGGAACTTGCTGAACTCTATGACACCCAAAATCGGCTTGATGAGGCTTTGCAGTCCTATAAAAGAGTCGTCACTATTCGACCTGAACAGAAAAGTGCTCGGAACCGCCTGGGACAACTTTACCTACAAACTGGCGATTATCCTGCAGCGATAAAAACGTTTCTCTCTGTGCTTGAAGAGCAGTCGGAGACGAACAATGTAACGGGACGGACCACACGTAATTTCAGTGCAGTTGAAATTGATGCACATGAAGGTATCAGTCTCGCGTATCAGGCACAAGATAATTTTGAGCGATCTGAATTCCATATCACGCGCGCAATCAATTTGCTGGAGGAGCGGGCAAAGCGGATCCAAACCGGTTGGCGCACCAGAAATAGAGAACGCGCTGAATTAACTGAACAGATCCAAAAAACACGTTATACCCTCGGACAAATTTACCTCAAATTCAATATGCCTCGAGAAGCCGTGCGAACTTTCACAAGAATTCTGGCAGTTGATGATAAATATGTCCCTGCACTTTCTGGTATAGGGATGGCGTATCAGATGCAAGAGGATGTGAAACGCGCAGAAACGTATCTCCGCAGGGCAATTGAGTTATCTACTGAAGAAGAATTGCCTGATGCATACAACGCATTAGGATATCTCTATGCAGAGCAGGGCATTAATTTAGATGAAGCCGCAGCTTTGGTGCGTCGTGCGCTCAAAAGCATACCGAAATCTGGGGCATATCTTGATAGTTTAGGGCTCATCTACTTTAAACAGGGAAAACTTGATGCGGCTATAGAAAATTTGGAGCAGGCTCTCCGCTATCTGCCCGATACACCTGAGATCCTCTTGCATCTCGCTGATGCTTACCTTGGAAAAGGCTTGAAGCAGAAGGCACTGCAAACTTTGGAGCAAGCAGTTCTGCTTGAGCCAAACAATGCTGAGCTGCGTCAGAGACTTGATGCCGTTAAATCGGATTTTTAAACTATTTTTTAATTCAGGACTCTTGGGCGTTACGCCATTGCATTGCCCAGATTCCCATAGTGAAAAAAAATGACTCGTTTAATACCCAAGGCGCTCCAACTTAGTCTCCATCCGAATCTTCTCATATTGATACTATTGCTTTTGGGGTATCCCTGCAGCAGTTCAGCATATCTCTGCGGGACACCGCATTTATCAAGTCCACAGTTTGCAATCGATGCTACAAACGTCCCAGAACAATTTCCACCACCGGACGCACACACTGCTCCTGCTTTGCCCGCTGCTCCTGCTTTGCCAATTGGCACAGAACGAACCTTTTTCGCCCCTGATTTTAGGAGTATGCAGCAGTACACTGTCTCCGCTGTTCTACGTGGTGTAGGGAACTTCTGCTATGTTTTTGTTGAAGAAGCTGAGTGGAATACACGGGTCACTGCGAGAACTGTGCAGTGGATGATCCGTGCCTTTGACGCTACCACGCCAGCGAATCCACAGCAAGGAATTTATCCGACATTGACGAAGTTTTTCGGAGCTCCACCGGATATTGATGAAAACGGCAGGGTTATCTTACTTCTGCTCAATATTCAAGATACCCGCGGCGCAGATCGTTACATAGCAGGTTTTTTCAATCCGGCGGACCAACAGCGAGGCTTACTTCGAAACCCTGGTTTTCGGAGGTTTCCAATTCGTAGTAACGAAGCGGAGATGTTATATATTGATACGCAACCTCTCAATCCGAACAGTGAAAGAGCACACAGTGTTATTGCACATGAATTTCAACATCTCCTCAATTGGCATCACGATTCAAGGGAAGTAACCTGGGTTGATGAGGGATGTGCAACGTATGCCGCATTTCTCTGCGGTTATTCTTTGCAGGAACATGTAGCGGCATTTGAAAGGATGCCATCTGTCTCGCTTGTAACGTGGCCGGAGGGTGATGCAGACTCGCTACCACACTACGGAGCCTCCTTCTTGTGGATGCTCTATCTTCACGAGCAGTACGGAGGTATAGGAACGCTTATCGAAATTGTCCAAAATCGTGGTACATCGCTCACAGGTATTTCGGATGCTCTTGCGTCTCGAGGGGTAACCCGGACAATTTCCGACATCTTCATTGAATGGAAATTAGCCAACTATTTGTCTGAGTATCGCGAAGTCAAACTTTCTCTCACGCCTCGCCGTTGGCACTACTCCTATCCGAGCGGCGCGCAACGGGGGCAGCTGAGCAATTTTTCGGCGGACTATATCGGCTTTAGAGATGCCAAGGGATTAACACTTGGATTCTCAAGTAGTTCTCCAGCGAATAGTGCCATTCATGCAATTGAATTTCATGACACGGGTAGTATTGACATCAAGGAAATAAAATTGTCAGCCGGTAACACAGGCTCTCTTGCGTTGGCGAGTACCGCTACAGAAGTGCTTCTTGTTCCCAGTTTGCATATAGAATCAATCAACCTTCAAGCGCACGACTCGACATACCAATATAATGCAACCCGCGGAGCACATATTACCTTTATTACTGCTGCGCTTCCTAATCCAGTACATCCGCGTTACTGGGACATCATCGCTGAATCGGCCGAATCCCTTGTCGGACTAACACCCACTGTAACACTAAAACTCTCTGACAGCAAAACAGAACGGCTTTATCGGGAAGCACAGCCGATGTATCTCATAACACAGGATAATCGCCTGTATCGCTTCTCGTTCCTGCTTGAACCCGAAATAGCACTGAAGTCTGTGATATATGAGGTTTCGCTTGATTCGAGACCTGTTGGTACAGGATCTTTAACCGAATTTTAATTATTTCTTGCGGATACGTTGCGTGGTCTGGTACTGGAAATTTGATTTTGAGTCGCACTCCATTTCATTCCGTACAGATCCATAACCCAGTCGTAAGTTAACGATGAACCAGCCCGAACTATAATGGAGGGCAATTCAGGAGGCAATAGTTAAAAATGCAACCTACACTCTATGCCGGAACCATTGGACAAAGCGTCTGGCGCAGTACTGATAACGGAGACACATGGCGCAGGGCGAGTAATGAACTTTTTCCAGAAGCCGACGTTCGTGCGATAGCGGTTAATCCAAGTAACTCAGACATCCTCTATGCCGGGACTGAAAAAGGTATCTTCCGATCAAACGATGCCGCTGAATCATGGCATCGTCTCTCAAGTCCCATGGATGAATTGGAAGTTTGGGCAATCGCTGTTGATCCAAGGATACCGAACACACTCTACGCGGGTACGTGTCCCTCTGCGCTTTTCAAATCCACTGATGGTGGTGATAACTGGAAGCAACTCAACGTCGACCTCGCACAAGAATGTGAAGGTGTTCCGATTATCCCGCGCGTCACAACTTTCGTGGTTGATCCCGAAGATTCGCAAACGCTTTATGCTGGAATTGAGATCGATGGAATGCGTCTCAGTACAGATGGTGGCGAAACCTGGGTTGAGCGCAGTGAAGGTCTCAGTAGCCTTGATATCCATGGGCTCTGTGTCGTCCCCGGTTCACCTAAAACGATCATTGCGGCGACGAACAACGATGTCTGTGTAACAACAGACATGGGACAACAGTGGATACCACTAAACGTCAAGGCACACTATCCGTGGCCCTATTGTCGTGCCGCGTTTTTCCTCAACGGCGATGCTGGTCGGGTCTTTATCGGTGCTGGGAACGGTCCTCCGGGTGATCAAGGCGGTATCTTCTCGACGCGTGATGCTGGGAAGACGTGGAACCGCGCTGACATCGGTAGAACAGCAAATAGTACAATTTGGTGTTTTGCTCACAATCCGCAGTTCAACGATCTTCTTATCGCCTGCAGCGTGAGTGGACAACTCTACCGTAGTACAGATTCTGGCGATTCATGGACCAAACTCTCCCACGAATTTGGAGAAGTTCGAGCGTTAGCGATTGGATAAATGCTTGACTTATTTCTCTAATTTATGATATGTTGTTAAGAAATGTAGAGCAAAGGCGAATTGTGCTTGATGGCACGGTTTGGTTTCCAATATATGGGCGCGATTAAGCTATAGAGTCCAGAGTGAAACAGATTTATAAACCTAATAGTCAGGAAACCGAAATTCCCTTGCGTCTAAGACATCGGATATGTAGCGAGATTTTTAAGTGGACGCAATTGCATCAGAAGTCTCGCTGATTATAGGTTGGGATGGGAGACAGAATTTCTTACCCAGTCTACAAAAATTTGGGTTTCAAGTTACGTTTTTTTAACGATGGACCCCTGGGTGCTGTTTCAGATGTCAAGCAAAGACACATGATGCCATTTAAGGTGTAATTTCGTTCCGCAATGGTTTCTGCTGAGGAGCGAGTAAGGCAAAGGAGCTGTTGGGTCTTGGCGAGAATCTATCTGAAATGAAATGGAGAGGTTTTGCTTGAGTCTTTATTTCGCCCGGGAGGTCATAATTGGAAACAGGAGACACACTTCAGTGATACGTTTCTTTACACTTCTATTCATACCGCTTCTCTGCATCGCAATAGCAGGTTGTTTTAACAATGACGGTGAAATTGACATAGATACACCACCCCCGATTAGTGATGCAAAGCGCATTGCAATTGTTCCATTCTTTGCGAAAGCAGGAGCAGCAGAGGACGTTGGTAAGTTAGCTGGACGAATTGGCGTGAATCTCGCAACCCGCATGGAGTTAATATTCAAAGAGGCAGAGTGGGTTTATGATATCTCAAACAAAGTTAAACCGGTTGATGATAAACTCACAGAGTTAGGATTAACGGTGGAGCAAATCTATTCAGATCCTGCTTTGGCAGCGAAACTCGGACAGGCACTCAGTGCTGATATGGTTATCATCGGAAGGGTAGAAGAACCGAGGATAACCGATCAGGACTACAACCAACTTCTTATGAAACAGGGTAGACAAGGCGGTATTTCCGGGACATCCACCTATATTCGCACCCGTCTCACTGCGAGAGGTCTTACCCGAGTCAAAGTCATTGATGCAAGCTCCAATCAGATTATTTTCAACAACCGTATCGGGTCGTATCTCAAGTATTGGTACGCCTATCAGACCCAGCAGAGCGAACAGCAAATATTTAAGAGTCGTACGGATAGACTTGCCGATTTAGGTAAATATCTCCCGCTCAGAATCGCTTATGTCCTCCATCCAACTGGGTTAAAATTGGAAGCCGAAGAGCAGATTCTGCTGAAACCGGACATGGTACTCAAAGGGACAGGTGGTATTGTCGAATTTAACTAAATCGGATAGATACGGTTTGTACCCAATCACCCAATAAAGTAGGCGCGGTTAGTAACCGTGCCTATTTTTATGAAGGTGAAAAATTCCTGAAGAAATTATCGAGTTGGTAGGTGTAGGCTTCACCGTACTTCAAAAGTTGGAGAGCGGTATCATAAAGTTCTGAAGGAGCGAGTTCTTGGTAGGGATTCGAGATCTTCTCGTAGCAATCTAAAGCCTTCATGAAAAAATCCATGGTTTCTCGATCAATAGCACCACTTTGATGTAAGGCGCGGAAACTGTGATGCTTTTGTGGTAGCGGTGTCTGTCCGCTAAATTCAACAATAATATTGTTGATGTCCATAGCCCGTTGGATAATCATAAGGAAGCAGCTTTTGACATAAGAATGTGTAATCCGGTCGCCTTCAATATATTCTTCCTGATTTGCTGGCAATCCATGCCGTAATTGGCAAAAACACTCATTTATAGATTCCAACTTCGCTTTTACCGGGTTGAATTGGCGATTCGCAATTTTCTTTGGATTTTTCATATTCTTTTCTCCATTCCACCTCTTGTATAGTTTTTTGTTCTTCTGAGGCACTCAATTCCTTTAGACGCTGAGAGACTTAAAAGGTTGTAACCTTCTTATTTAATTTTAATCAGGACTTACGCAATTTTGACCATCTGACGCTTTGTGAGAGGGAAACCCACAAAGAAACACAGATGTTCTCGTGGCACACCCTCACAGGTTATGCTACAAAAGAGCAGCATGCCTAAGCCCTATTAATGCAATAGATGCAGTTCCATAGATTTATATTCTATGCGAGAGAAAATCCGAACTCAAGTTGCCACTAAAAGTTGGTGTAACCTTTCTAAATATGGTAAAATTAGGTGTAATATTTATCAGCAGAGGACAGGAGAAAAACATTGAAAGCTATTATGAGAACGGGCGATGGCGGACCGGAAGTTCTGCAATTAGGCGAAGTTCCATCGCCGAATCCAACAGAAACACAAGTCTTGGTAGATGTCCATGCGACTGCTTTAAATCGAGCCGATATGATTCAACGACGCGGTGGATATCCCCCTCCGCCGGGGGACTCCGAGATACTCGGATTAGAAATTGCTGGCACTATTTCAGCAATAGGCGATGCCGTGAAAGGGGTCGCGAAAGGAGACCGCGTTTTTGGACTCGTCGGCGGTGGTGGTTACGCAGAGCAAGCTGTTATTGATTACCGCATGGCAATGCCGATGCCTGACGAGTGGACTTTTGAACAGGCCGCCGCGGTGCCTGAAGTATTTTTTACAGCAAATGATAACATTTTTACCCAGGGCAGATTATCGGCAGGTGAGACAATCTTGATTCATGCTGGAGGGAGCGGCGTTGGCACTGCTGGTATTCAAATTTCGCATCATGCCGGTGCCACAGTTTTTATCACTGCAGGGACCCCGGAGAAAATTGAGAATGGCAAGGCACTCGGTGCGGTAGAGGGCATCAACTACAAAGAAAGCGACTTCGTTGCTGAGATTCTACGTTTGACAGATGGACAAGGTGTAGATGTTGTTGTGGACTTTATCGGAGCATCCTATCTTGAACGGAACCTTTCCGTACTTAAAACAAAGGGTAGGCTTTTACAACTCGGATTAATCAGCGGTTCAGTCACAGAAATTAACCTCAACACAATGATGCGCAACAGGCTGCAATTGATAGGTTCAGTCCTGCGGACTCGCTCTATTGACGAAAAAATTGCGGTCACGCAACACTTCATGGATCGTTGGCTTCCTGAGTTGAAGAGCGGCAAAATCCGCCCTATTATTGACACCGTTTTCCCATTAGCACAAGCACAACAGGCACATGAATATATGGAAGCTAATCGCAATTTCGGAAAAATTATATTGAAGGTGAGATAAAAAAAGTGAAGGATATGCCCTTCAGATAACACTTATAACACAAAATTTCGTATTCAAGATATCGGAGGAATAGTTGTTAGTTGTCAGCAGTCAGTAAAAAGGATGTAAAGAGAAAGAATAACCGTTCCTGTTGCAAAGGCTACTGAAAACTGAAAACTGAAAACTGAATGCTGTTCTCAAAACGAATAGGGGCGGAGTGCAGACCTATATACCTTTTATTCAGATTTAGTATTATACTCGGCATCCAAATTCTCATCTTCATAGGCGGGGTTTGTAACCCCGATTCCTTCGCAGAGATTACCCAAACTACATCAGAAGACGGAATTACCCTTCAATTTACCTTACCAGAACTGACTATATCCGAGGTAATTCGAGATAATATCCGCTACCAGGAGGCGCGTTACGCTGATTGTCGCTTCACTGACGAACCGGGAAACCCTAAAGTTCCTGTCACTCGCCTCATGTTGGGTGTACCCGCGGCGGCTACAATTGAAGCGGTTGATGTCTCTGCCGCGTCTACTGAGACACGCACCGGTGTCCGTCTGGTTCCTGTTCCGATTTTCGATATATATGAAGATTCCTCCTACAGAGATACACAGCACTCAGCTTCGCAACGCTGGTCGGAAAGTGGTAGCGCGTATTCAAAGGAAAATAGTTCATTTTCCGGAAATCGCTCCTACCCGGGACAACCTCTCGCTCGGATCGTACGTAAAGGCTATATTCGTAGTCAACGTGTTATCGCATTAGCACTCTATCCTGTGCAATATCTACCGAACACCCGCCAACTTCGCTTATATTCGCGCTTCACAGTGAATATACGTTTCGCCTATACAAAACAGGGAGGCCCGCTAACGGCACAGCGGAGCGGTTCACAAACTTTTCATAACCGAGGGATAATTGCCCCAGAATCAGAAACTTTTGAACGTGCATTCTCTCATCAGCTCCTCAATGCTGAGCAAGCCGCTCGCTTCCGAGCACCCCGTCCACTCGTCCCTGCGGCACCAACGTTCATTCCTAACGGGGGCGATGAAACACGTTATAAGCTGTTTATCCAAGAGACAGGTATCTACGCAGTGACAGCGGCATCTCTACAAGACGATTGGGGTATAGATCTCATTGGTACGCATCCTACGAGACTTCGACTCACACAAGGAAATAGAGATGTTCCTGTCTACATGAGTGGTGCGGCGGATGGAAGTTTCGACCCGAACGATGCTATCTTTTTCCTTGGTCATAAGTCTAAAAATAGATATAGTCGTTGGAATGTCTATTGGCTCACAGTTGACAACAGTGGACGCATTCCCACACGGGTGCCGCAAATTACTGCCAGTCCCACAGACCAAACAGCAACACAAGTTCCCACCTTTCGCTCTAAAGTGGATTTTGAAGAGGACCACCTGACGAGTAACCTCGAATTTGTCCATACCGAGACTGTTTCGCCTGGTGACAAGCACGGTTGGTTTGATGCCTTAGATTTCTGGTATTGGGATGGTATCAAAAATGGAGGCGATGCCGCCGAGATGCGTCTCGAATTTCCGCTTTATGATGTCGCAAAAAGTTTCGATCCACCACGTATCTCCGTTGATTTGCAGGGCGGCACACCGGTATCGCATGAAATCTTGGTCGCTATTAATGGGGTGCGGATTGACTTTGCTGAGTGGGAACAGCAAGACACACTCACTATTGGACGTACCTTGCGCACTTGGGATACACTCAAGGATAGTACCAAAGGTGAGCAAAATGTGTTGTCTTTAGCCAGAGTTGACAGCAACGTTGATGACGATACTACCCGATATCCATATCATGTCTACCTCAACCGTTTTTCTGTTGAATATACTCGCCTCTTTCGAGCTGTTGCTGACGAGTTATGGTTCAGATCACCCGCTACCGATACGACTTCCCAAAAGCAGCTTCCCGGTGGACGTAAACTCCAATATAAAATCGAGGCGTTCCGGGACCCGGGGATACATATTTTTGAAACGGATGGGACGCATCTCACCGCTCGGATGCAGGGTGTGAATGTGGAATCAGGAGCAGGAGGTTCCAATTCATATAATGCCCTTTTCCAAGTGCTTGACACCCGAAGCACACAATTTATCGCTGTTTCCAATACGGCATTGCATCAACCAGAGCGGATTGAAGTCGTTGCACCTACAGACTTAGCAACTGCAGTACACGGTGCTGACTATCTGGTTGTGACACACCCAAACTTTCTGTCTGCAGCGCAAAGATTGGCAGCATGGCGTACGACTCCTGGTGGTGGCGGATACCGCACGAAAATTGTTACAACCAATGATATTTACAATACCTTTAGTGATGGCGGTGTAAGCCCGAAAGCAATTAAGGCGTTTCTAAAGCATGCGTATCAGTCTTGGACCCCGCCGGCACCGACGTACGTAGTCTTTTTCGGCGATGGCACCTTCGATTTTCGCGGCATTGACACAGACATTTACGCTGAACCGCCTGAATTGACTGGATATATTCCTACCCATTATATTCGCACCGATTCCTTCGGACGGACCGCGGCAGATCATTGGTATGCAACCGTCTCTGGACACGATGAGTTCACCGATTTCTATCTCGGCAGGCTCAGTATTGAGAACATGGACCAAGCTGACGCTGTTGTTGACAAGATCATCGATTACGAAAGGACACCGCCCAACGGAGACTGGAGAAGAAGAATTATTTCTGTTGCTGACGACGAAGTTAGCAATTCTGGAGATTTTATTTTCAAGAAAAGCCTCGATGAAATTGCGAAAGATCACACCCGTCTTGGATATGAGACCGTTGAAGTTTTCCTTGAAGATGTTATCGACCGAGTAGAAGCACGTCCGGCGGATTATCCTGGACTCCTTCCACAACGTGTTGCAAAAAATAAAATCATTGAGGCACTTGGAGAGGGTGCTGTACTCGCACAATACGCTGGACATGGGGGGAGAATCGTTTGGGCGCACGAAGCAATCTTTGATAATGCTTCTGTTGATCAAGTTGATGAAACCGCAAAGATTCCTTTCATGTTAGTCCTCAGTTGTTACAACGGTTATTTCGACAAGCCCGGTGAACCGAGTATGGCAGAGAAGTTGTTACGTAAAGAGAGGGGCGGTATCATCGGCATGTTGAGTGCGACCCGTCTCACCTATGGTAGTGGAAACGATGCACTCAACCGCATTATTTTCGACATGCTCTTTAAACGGAACGTCCGACAACTCGGTCCCTTGAGTTTCGACTCAAAGGTCGAGCTGCTGATGACAGAGGGCACGGGTCAGATTGACATTATGATGGAATATACGCTTTTTGGGGATCCTGCCTTGCAAATTGCGATCGCTAATGGTGAAATTCAGCCCACTATTGAGACGAAAACAGTTGAACCAGGGGACACCCTCCGAGTTGCTTCAGGACATGTAAAAACAGCTACTTACGATGCAGCGACTCGAACAAAACGTTTTGTGACCGATACCACTTTTAACGGATCACTCACCGTCAAAGCACTCTTTCCTGGAAAAACAGCCGTCGCCCAAGGCGTTTCGGGGCCGGTGAGATACTATACCGGGGATGTTGTTCTGACAAAGACGCTTGCTGTTAACCGCGGTGCCTATCCTGCGGTGACTTTCTCTGTCCCGAAAAACATTGCCAGCGGTGATGCTCATGTCGAGTATTATGCACAAAGCGACACGACTGTTGCTGTTGGTGGTGATGGGTTTACCGTTAATATCCCAAAAATCCTCGATATTAGACCTGAATTAGTCGGTGAGGACAAATTCCGCATCTCTGTTCAAGTCTCCGAAGAAAAAGAGCAGTTATTTCTTGTCCTTTTGGAGTGGCGCAATCCACAAAACAGAGAATGGGAGAATGTTCGACTCGTTCCTGCAGATCCGCCATTATCAGAAGACGGATGGTGGACAGTGCCTGAGCCACTAAACGCACCTACGGACGGTTCGGTTATCCGGTATAATCTGCAAGTCACGGATATAGATAACAATACGGTTACAAGTGACAGACTTCAATATTACCCTTACGTATATCCTAATCTTACGATTGTGGAGGTCGACAGAACCAGCCGAATTGGGTACGGCTACAACTCCAAAACGGAGCAGTGGTACCTCTCTGCGGATGTACAGGTAGAAGGGGAAAGCATAGAAACCCCTATTGAAGTTGCTTTTTTCAGTGGTAATCCAGATGTTAACGACGATATGCTTGTTGACGACGATGTAAATCTTATCGGGACTACTCGCATCCGACCCAACGACTGGGTGCAACGCACGCCGTTGGCGGACTCCGATACAGGGAAGGATGTTTATGAGCCGGACCCGCTGAATACACTCCCAATTGCAACTGCTACTTTAAATTTGCCTTCTGAATATAGTGGGGGCCAACTGCCTCTCGGCACACACGACATATTTGTCTATATCGATGTGACGAAAACTGAGGCAGACCAGCCGGGTAATGTCCTTGAAAACGATGAGGAAGATAATATTTCCTACCGACGACTCTTTGTTGATATGGGTGTGGCAGAAACAGCCTCTTCAGGTCAGATCACCAGTTTGGACCGGAACTGCGTTATCACTGTTCCACCCGGTAGTTTTCAAGAAACAGCAGTACTGGCAGTCCGCTCCTTAAATGAACGGGCGTTTGCCACCGTGGGGAAGAGTTCCCCTGATATAACTGCGAAACCCTCATCGAACGGAATGTCCAACAGTGTGCCGCTTCCTGGAGCCATCGCTTACGGCTATGAAATCGTTGTCGGCGATCAGTTATCAGCTGCCAGTAGTCAGAACCTCTTACCTGATAGCCAAGGATCAGTAGTTGATAACAACATTAAACTTGCCTCTCCGGTAGCGATCGACTTGAACTTCGACCTCGGT
Source organism: Candidatus Poribacteria bacterium (assembly GCA_007571305.1). Lineage (GTDB taxonomy): Bacteria > Poribacteria > WGA-4E > WGA-4E > WGA-3G > WGA-3G. The sequence goes on from RKRR01000142.1 coordinate 40,961, forward strand.
GAGCTCAGGGCACAGCTCACGCGAGAATTATTGGGTGGTATGGAATCCGAGGAGACACCCTTGGAAGAAGAACCCAATGATTTGGGAGTCACGGATACAATTGACGCTGCTGTCGTATCCCGGGCACGTGAGTTGGGTATCTATATATTTAACTCGACACTCGGAAGTTGGACGAGACTCCCGTCCCAACAACTCACCGATGCTACAGGCGCGTTACAGCAGCGCATGCATGTAACAAATGTGAGTGAAGAAAACATTGGGGATAGTGCCCTCCGCGATGTCCATATCCAACCCGAAGGCACGCGAGCTGGAAAATATGTCCTCTTTTTCACAGGTTCTCAAACCTATCGGCTTTTCCTCGCCCCTTCAGTAGGCGATACACGGAAACTGGGATCGTTAGAAGTTATTTCATCAGTGGAGCAGCTTGCAAACTTTAGTACAGACTCCCCAAATTTTAGACACGGATTCTCGGTTAATGTAGAATTTAATTTTGAAAAACCTTTGTCATTCGGGGATGTCTTGACATTCAACATAACTTCCCTTACACAGCCTGCGGAAGTAGAAACCGATCTTGATTTCCCTCAACAAGCGCGGCGTTGGTATGCATCTGGATTCAGGGACGATAACCAGGGTACGGGGACCGTCAGTTACATTGAACTTCCACCCGACACGGCTATGCCTGAAGATAAGTGGATTATCTTCTTTCTTACTGATACTGAATTTCAGGTTGAAGGTGAGAGAACCGGTATTTTGCGTTCCCAAACCGATGGAAACCAACCTTTGCGTGGAACAGTCGAAGAACCTTTCTCCTACAAACCCTACGGCTTGCGCTTTCAACTCACGCAAGGCGAACGTTCCTTTGCTCCTGGGGATAGATTTCGGTTTCAAACCCGACCCGTCGGCACTATTCGGGCTACAACGGATCAGCTCGGACCAATTACGTTGTTGTATACTGACGATGCTGTGCCACCAGATATACAACTCACTATTGGCAATCAACAACACTTTATTTCGGGAGATGCAACGGATTCAGAACCCCTCATCGGAGCAACATTAACTGACCCGAGTGGACTGGATTACCTCACCCGTCCGCTTTTGTTGGAAATTGGAGATGCGTTCGGTGAGTATGAACGTATCAATCCAGAGGCATACCAGGTGACACATCATCCGGGCTCAAATCAACTCGTGTTGACGTATCCATCCCCAGAGCTTGAACCGAGAGAATATGAGATGCGCCTCACCGCGAGCGATGTCCATGGAAACACGGATACAAAACAGATCACATTCAGAGTCCATGACGCTTTGCAACTGCTGTCATTTCTCAACTATCCAAATCCTTTTCCACGTAAAACGACGCTCACTTGCGAATTAACAGCACCCGCCGACTCCCTTGTTGTGAAAATTTATACGCTGAGTGGACGGCTCATCCGGGAACTTTCTTTCCCAGCAACTCCTGGATTTCTGATGGTGGAATGGGATGGCAGAGATGCTGATGGAGTTGAAGTTGCAAATGGTGTCTACTATGCTAAACTCCAAGTCCGGCGCGACGGTGAAAAAGATATAACCGAAATACTCAAAATGATGAAATTGCGTTAGGGATTATCGGTTCGGTTTTTATTTCACGAAAAAAACTTTCAGTTGTTAGTCATCAGTTAAGGGATTCCTTGTGGTTATTATAACCTAAGTTGCTACTGGCGTAGCATAACCTGTTAGGTTGCGCGTAGGCGAACGGTCTCCTACGCTACGAACTGCTGCGGATCCTGAGCGTTTTTCAAAAAAATAGCAGATGAACCTCACACAGTGCACCTGTTTAACTGAAAACCAATAAGAAAAAAATGAAACATTCGAAAAGAAATAATTTCTACATCATTTTGACTGTAATTGCGTTCTGTGTGGGCGCGCTCCAATCCGTTGATGCAAGATACACTGCTGATTTCTTAACGCTTGGAGTTGGAGCCCGCGCGCTTGCTATGGGTGGTGCAGGCACTGCTCTCAGTGACAATGCTTACGCGCCCTATTGGAATCCCGCTGGATTGGGGCAACTCACTCGATATGAAGTCAGTTTCATGCACTCCACGCTCAATGGGGAGGACGCTTACGATTTTGTCAGTTATATCCATCCACTCAAGAAACGAGGCGCAATCGGTGTCAGTTGGCTCCGCGTCGGTGTTGACGATATTCCTATTACCAGTCTGCCCGTGATCAGCCGCCCTGTCGGCCCCGAAAACCGTCCAGAGGTAGTCGGGTCTTTTAACAACACTGATAACGCCTTTCTTTTTGCTCATGGCTGGGGACTACCCGCTTTGCGCGGTATTCATCTACGGTTTGGTGGAACGCTCAAACTCCTCTATATGAGTGGGTATCGAAGCACGAATGCCATCGGCGGTGGAGCAGATGTCGGTATTATCGCAATGACCAACCCGGAAAAATCTCATCGATTCATGCTGGGGGTACAGGCGAGTGATGCCTTTACGACGAAACTCTATTGGAATACACCACCCCCATCGGCGGATCTTACGTCTCATACCGAAACGATACTGCCGCATCTGAAAATCGGCATCGCCACGATACATTCGCTCTCTATCTTCCGAAGTACACTTATCCTTGCATTGGATACCTACATCCAGAATCGAGGTCAATCTGAGGTCGAAGTACCGCAGGGAAGCCCAGTGGAGTTGCATGCTGGTGTCGAATGGACGCTTTTCGACCTACTTGCCTTGCGGGTTGGGATGGCGGAACGTAGTGGAAGTCTTGAGAATATTCGCCAGTTGACTGCGGGGGTTGGGTTAAATCTCCGATTCGTCACAGGGGCAGGGGCGGGGTTAGACTATGCGTTTGCGAACCATCCTGCGTTAGGTAACAGCCACCGTATATCCCTCAGAATTAGGTTTTAAATAGTTGTGAGTAGCGTATTAGGGTTCTGTTTTATAGATGAAGAGTTCTTAGTCTTCTCGTAGAGGCATTGGAGATGTGAGATTCCAGAGACGGATTGTGCCATCTTCACTTCCACTTGCAAGCGTTACGCCGTCCGGACTGAAGGCGACGCTCCTGATGTGTGCTGTATGTCTTGTAAGGACCGTACGTTGTTCGCCTGTTGCAATGTTCCAGAGGCGGATTGTCTTGTCCACGCTCCCACTTACGATTGTCCGTCCATCAGGATTGAAAGCGACACTGAGAATTCGATCTGTATGTCCAACGAATGTTTTCAATTGCTGTCCTGTGGTTGTATCCCATAGACGGACAGTTTTGTCCCAACTTCCGCTTACGATTGTTCGTCCGTCGGGACTGAAGGCGATACTATGGACCCAACTTGTATGTCCGGCGAACGTTTTCAATTGTTCGCTTGTGGCAGTATCCCACAGTTGGATGATATGACCGCTTCCGCTTGCTATTTTTTTCCCATCACTACTAAACACGACGCTAAAAATATTCGCAGTATTTTCAGTAAGGGTTTTCATCGTTTTACCGGTTGCTACATCCCAAATATAGAGGTTTCCATCTTCACTACCACTTGCGAGTATCTTGCTGTCAGGACTGAAGGCAACAGTATTGACCCAATGCAGGGCATTCGTTATTTCTGCCCTTATGACTCTGAGCTGCCCGCCGGTGGCAGCATCCCAGATGCAGATAGTTTCGCGCGCCTCAATCCCGCCGGCAATCATACGTCCATCTGGACTGAAAGCAACACTATTGATGTCAGCGGTGAAACTCCCCGCAATATCTACCCAAAATGTTTGATTCGTTTTTACTTCCTGTCCGGTGGCAACGTCCCAGAGTCGGATAGTGTTATCTGTATCGCTTGCCAGTGTTGAGCCATCCGGACTGAACGCGACACTATAGACTCCCCTCCTATTAGCGACTTTAATGGAGATGTGGAACGGGTCTTGAACGGAAGTTGTTTTCATTTCAAATTTTCTGATTACCTTATGGTGATGCTACTGAGAAGTAAAGCCGTTGCATAACTTTGTAAAGGAATCATGGACACACAAACTTCCCCAGTATTTTCCGCACGGACGCGCCAGTTGCAGAAGGTAAGTTTCCGGCTTGTCCGTGCAGTGATTCGTTTGCGAGGATTGCGAATGCTATTGCCTCTTTAGCATCTGCTGAGATGCCTGAATTATCTACAGGTTCAACGGTTGTATCTACGAACACCTCGCTAAGCCGTTGCATTACTGTTTGATTGTGGACCCCACCGCCGCTCACATAGAGTATATCTATCGGGTTCTGCCGCTCTCCAGTAACGGGTGGGGACCCCTCTGCCACAAATTGAGAAATATAAAAGGCGATCGTCTGGACCGTCAATTCGGTCAATGTTGCGATAGCGTCATTATCCGTGAGACTGTGCTTACGGCATGCCGCCAAACACTCCATTGCGAATGTGTGTCCGAACATCTCGCGTCCAGTCGTCTTTGGAGGGGGCAGTTGGAAAAAAGGGTGCTTCAACCATTCGTCAATGAGAGGTTGGTAAGGGGTACCTTGTGCAGCGCGTTGTCCTGCCTTGTCATAATGTTCTCTTCCGTCTGTTATCTCGCTCATAGCTGCGTCAACACACATATTTCCTGGTCCTGTATCTGCTGCGGAAACCGAATCGAACGATCCATTTGCTGGAAGCACTGTGAGGTTCGCTATCCCCCCAATGTTCAGGAGTCCCACTGTTTTAACAGTATTATGAAACAGCAGATAATCTGGATATGATACCAATGGAGCCCCTTGCCCGCCCGCTGCCATATCTGCCACCCGAAAGTCAGCAATGGTAAGAATACCGGTTTCATGTGCGATGACTGCAGGTTCGCCAATTTGCAATGTTGATGGATATCGGTAGTTCTTACAATCGGTGTTTGGGGCTCCGGGCAGGTGATAAATCGTTTGACCGTGTGAACCGATGAGGTCAATGTCGCTAGTGTGTATCCTATTTTTTTGTAGGGTTTGTTTAACAGCCTCTGCGAAGAGGTATCCGATGTAAAAGTTCATCTCACAGATGTCGTCAACGCGGCTCGTATCGGGTTGGCATAGGGCAAGGATACGTTGTGGTACATCGGGTGGAAAGGGAAGGGTCTCAAAAGCTATCAAGTTCACTGCCGTTTCCAGACCTTGTCCAGTAATTTCAACAACGGCTGCATCAATACCATCGACTGATGTGCCGGACATCAAGCCGATAACATGCTTTTTCTGTTTTTTGAGGAGTTCATAGAATTCTATCATTTTTTAATAGTTTTCGGTTCGCCTGCTGCGGAGACTTTCAGTCATCGGTTATAGTAACCCAAGTTGCTACGGACACAATCTTAAAAATTCATCTGCTATTTTTCATTGAAAAGCGTTCATGATCCGCAGCAGTTCGTAGCGTAGGAGACTGTTAGTTTGCGTCTGAGGAGGCACAGGCGAACGGTCTCCTATGCTACATGACTGGCAACTTGGGTTATAGTAGATTCCACTCGGATTCTACTATAAGAGATTTTCGTTTCACAAGGGAAATACCTTCTTGTAACAGACAACTAATTGTACTAAAGTTTGGACAATTTTTAGAATTAAGATGCGAGAAAGCAGAAAAGCAGGTATCCTTTGATAAACATAACGGTGTTTTGAAAGGATTATAAAATG